>CAQPRV010000052.1 GCA_948857205.1 uncultured Clostridia bacterium | reverse complement strand
TTTAGCAAGTGAAAAGCAAATAATAAGCCCAAAAATAGAAGAAATAGCAAAATGGATAAAAGATAATTATGATACAGAAATAGATATGACAATAACATATAAAAAGACATCATCAGTAATAATAGAGGATAATGGGATAGAAACAGAAATTGATTTTGCAGAAATACAATATAAAGGATATAAATTTACATTAAGAAAAGACTTAACAATAGATGATAGCCAAACAACAATATCAAAAGAACAAAAATATACTGTAACATTTGATGCAAATGGGGGAAATGTAGAAAATACAAGCAAAATAGTAGAATACAATAAAGAATATGGAGAATTAGAAACTCCAACAAGAGCTGGATATGAATTTAATGGATGGTATACACAACAAGATGGGGGAACACAAATAATAAGTACAACAAGATACACTATACAAGAAAACCAAACATTATATGCAAAATGGACCATAAAAGAATATATATCAGACGGGTTAACAATACATTATGATGGAAAGAATAATACAGGAAATGGAAATAATAAATCAGCAACAGTATGGAAAGATTTGTCTGGAAATGGAAACGATGGAACATTAAATGGATGTACATGGGAAGATGAATGTATAGCATTTGATGGAGTAGATGATTGGGTAAATTGTGGAGAAAGAAATTATTCTAATTTTACAATTGAAGCAGTAACTTCAAATAATGATGTTAATTTTTCACAAATAGCATGTAATATTGAAACAGGTGGATATGGATTATTAAAAGACTTATCAAAATGTAATGGTATACAAGCATTTATTACTGATATAGGATATGTAGCATGTTATTCTAATAAAGAAATAGTATTAAATAAAAAATATTCATTAAGTGGTAGCTTTAAGGAAAACAAACTAGTTTTTTTTGAGAATGGAATAAAATATAGTAAAGATTGTGAAGGAACATTAGGCCTAACAAAAAATTCTACAGTTTTTGCTTTAGGAGCAAATCCATCAGGAAATAAAGGAACTATGGAATATTTTAATGGAAAAATATATAGTTTTAGATTATATAATAGGGCATTGACTGATGAAGAAGCAAAGCATAATTATGAAATAGATAAAGCAAGGTTTGGAATAGAGTAAATATAAACATAAAGGTAAAAACTTTATTTATTTGTGAATTTATGGTAGAATAATAACGAAACAATTTAAATCTAAGATATTAAAAATAATAATGAGACATTAATAAATGATTATATTATATCAGCAAATGATACATCTTTAGAAGCTAACCAAGGAATTGGAATAGTTATCATAAACAAAAATATAGAAGTTTGATAAAAAATTTAGAATATAAGAACGAAAAGAGGCAAATATGAAACTAATTTCATGGAATGTAAATGGAATACGAGCATGTGTAAATAAAGGTTTTAATGAATTTTTTAAGCAAATAGATGCAGACATATTTTGTATACAAGAAACCAAATGTCAACCAGAACAAATAGAACTAAAATTTAAAGGATATAAAAGTTATTGGAATAGTGCAGAAAAAAAAGGATATTCAGGAACAGCAATTTTTACAAAAGAAGAGCCAATAAAAGTAAAATATGGAATAGGAAAAGTAGAACATGATAAAGAAGGAAGAGTAATAACATTAGAATATGGAAAATATTATATAGTAAATATTTATACACCAAATTCAAAAAGGGAATTAGAAAGATTAGGATATAGACAAATATGGGAAGATGAAGTACGTAAATACTTATTAAAATTAGATAAGATAAAACCTGTTATAATGTGTGGAGATTTAAATGTAGCACATAATGAAATTGACTTAAAAAATCCAAAAACAAATAAGGGTAATGCTGGTTTCACAAATGAAGAAAGAGAAAAGATGACAGAATTATTAAAAGTAGGGTTTATAGATACATTCCGTTATTTATATCCAAATAAAGAAGGCGCATATAGTTGGTGGTCATATATGGGAAAATCAAGAGAAAAAAATGTAGGATGGAGAATTGATTATTTTATAATATCAAATTCAATTAAAGACAAAATAGTAGATTCTAAAATTCATCCAGAAATAATGGGTAGTGACCATTGTCCAGTAGAACTAGAAATAGAAATATAAAGTAAAAAGCACTTTGAATTTATTTATAATTCAAAATGCTTTTTAGTTTTTTTAGTTAAATTTCTTTTTTATCAGCAAAATGTCTAAGTGCTTGTAAAGCTACAAGAATTAGAATACCTATTATAAAAAATAAAAAATTAAATGTAGAAAAATTCATAGCAGCTTGTGGTTCAGATAAAGTAGTTGGACCTTGAGTAATTGAGTATAGAGAACCAATCATCATACCAATAATTGTATAAATTGTTTGACTTCTATATTTTTCTAAACAATGTTTTATTAATCTAATAAAAAGTAGAATTCCTGCTATTATACCTAACCCAAAAACAAGAAGTATTGGAAAATATGAAAAGTTAAGGTGTAAAAATTCTTTTATAGCGTTCATTATTGGTATATATAATCCAAATATTAATAGAAGTGTTGAACCTGATATTCCAGGTAATACCATTGCTGAAATTGCAATAGCAGCTGATATAAATACATATATAATTGTCCATAAATTTAAATTAGTAATGTTTATACCATCTGATGTATGTGATGATAATAATGTTATTGATATTACAAAAATAGCTCCAATTATTGTAAAAATTATATGTTGGTATTTGTTTCTTAATGTATTTTTTTCTTCATAAATTACAATTGGAATGGCAAAGATTATAAAACCTATAAATAGAGAACTCATTGCATATATTTGTGTATGAAATAGATTTGAAAGAATTGTTGCAGATATACAAAATCCTATTGCCCATCCTATTCCAAGTTTTATTAAAAATTTTAGTGCTGATTTTTTTTCTTCTATATTTCCTCTTACTATTTTATCTAATGAAGTTATAAATTTGTCATAAAATCCTAGTAAAAATGCTATTGTCCCTCCAGATACACCTGGTACACTATCAGCTAGTGCCATACAAAATCCTTGTATAAAATTCATTAATAGTTCTTTTATTTTTTTCATATGTCCCCCTTATTTTTTGAAAGTATTTTCATTTTACTACATAAATGAAAAATTGTCTATGGGGACGGAAAACTTTGGCAATTTTTATATTTAATTTAAATATCTTTAATTTTCAAATATCCATTTTCCATCGCTACCTTTTATTGCTTTAACACTAGAAGGCATACATATTACTGGTCTTAAACCATAATTAGAACTATAATAAGGATCTGATCCAAATACCAATCCATTATAATTTACACGCCATACTCCTTCTGTATCTACACTATAAGGCGAAGCCAAAAAGATTCCATCACATTTATTAAATTTAGATGTGTGTGGTACATATAGAGTATCGCTATTATCTATTGTCTGTCTGACATTTGTAGGTAAACTTGTGTTATGTTTTTTATTATAACTTTCAATTAATAATTCTACCGTTGGTGTTGCTGTAGCCGTCGCTCCGTTTATACCATTTACAAACATTGTCCATAACGATGTGTTATTTAATACTTTTATAAATTCTTCTCTATTAATGCTTCCACCAACACAATAAGTTTCATTTTTGCTCATACCATTAATATTTGGTATTGATGATGTTGGTAAATATTCACTTGTTATTATATAAATATGTGAAGTATCTTTATGAAGAATTCTCCAATCTATTATTCCATTACCATTATAATTGACACTTTCTCCATAATTTGCTACTGTTATTACAGAAGAAGCTACAGGCCATGTTTGCCAAATTGCCCATAATTTTACATCACTATTCTCGGTATAACTTTCTCCTTTTTGATATTGTGCTATTGTTGCATTTTGATCTTTTGCCCATCCTAAAAATGTATTTCCAGATTTTTTTGGTACCTTTGTGCTTAACGTTAATGGCTGACCATATGATTTCTTTTGTTCTTCTGGTGCTCCTGTTCCTCCATTTGCATCATATGTTACTGTGTATTGCTTTAATTTCCAATGTGCATACAATGTTTGATCTCCTAATGCCTTATATAATGTTGAAGAATCGATCTTTTCTCCTCCACTTTCTAACGTATACCATCCTAAAAAATCATGTCCCTCTTTTGTTGTAACTGGTAAAGCACCATATGACTCATTATATCTTGCCCCTTTACTTGTTGTACTTATAACTCCACCTAAATAATTAAATGTTATTGTATATTCTGATATTTCCCATATTGCATATAATGTTGTATTTTGCTTTTCTTTAAATATTCCTCCTACTTCATATGTTGTTCCACTTCCATCTTCTCTTGTATTCCATGATTTAAATTTATTTCCTAGCTTTACTGGTTCTCTTGCTATTATTCTTCTTCCTTCTTTTATTTGTTTACTTGGAAAATCTTTTTCATCTTCTCCACCTTGTAAATTATATGTTATTGTATATGTTTCTGTTGTTTCCTTGCTTGTTTGTCCTTCATCTATTGTTAAATCTCCTTTTAATATGAATACATATCCTTTATATTCTATCTCTGCATATTCTATTTTATTTTTTCCGCCTGTTTCTATATCTGTTATTTCACTGTCATCAATTTCTACATTTGCTGTTTTTCTATATAGTATTGTCATATCTATTTCTGTATCATAATTATCTTTTATCCATTTTACTACATCTTCTATTGTTGGATTTGTTATTTGTTTTTCATTTAGTAGTCCTAGTCTTGCTTCTGTTATTAGTAATTTTAATTCTTCTGTTACTGTTTGTTTTTCTGTTTCTTCTCCTGCTTTTGTTGCTCTTTTTAGTATTCCATTTTCTCCTGTTAATGTTATTATTGTTACTCCTGCTAATATTAATAGTACTATTATTGTTATTACAAGTACTATTAATGTAATTCCGCTTATTTTCATTTGTTTTTCTCATACATACCTCCTATATATGTTATGTAACTAAATTAATACACTTTTTTTTATTTATAACATTTTTTAAAACTTTTTTCAACTTTTTTTATTATTTTTTTAACTAATATGGGGACGGAGAATTTTGGCAATTTTTATTTAAAATATTTATTTACTAAAAAGGTTGTAATACTTTATTGTTTTCGATGCTTCATTCTAAAAATCTTAAGAAATACATGTATTAGGATTTTAAAATTATTGACCTAAAACCTCTCAAAAATAAAGAATTAGAATCTTTTGTGCTACTTTAAATTAAATAAAAATTGCCAAAATTCTCCGTCCCCAATGGCATTGCTTTGAAACCTTTAAAAAATAAAGAATTAAAATCTCTTGTGCTACTTTAAATTAAATAAAAATTGCCAAAATTCTCCGTCCCCAATGGCAAAAAAGAACTCTTTCGAGTTCTTTTTTACTTTATTTAGAATTCTATTTTAGAACTTTTTTCTTTATGAATACTACTCCAACTCCTACTATTGCAAGAGAAACTATTCCTAAGACTATTGGTATTACATATCCAAGATTATTACCTGTACTTGGTGTTACAATTACAGTTGGTGCTTCAGATTCATCTGATCCTTTAGGACTTTCTCCTGGTACTTTATCACCTGGCATTGTTGGAATTTCTCCTCCTTTTACTCCTGGTGGATTGTCATCTTCTTTATCTGTGCTATGATCCCACTTATCTAATTCTAATATCTCTGTTTCATTATTTAATGATATATCATCAGATGTTGTTAATTCTTTAGATACCTTTAAGTCTACAGTTTTGTCTCTTGCTGGTAATACTGCACTATTTGCTAGATATTCTGTATATAATATTACTCTATTATTAATATCTGAACTATCTCCAAATATAGATTCTTCATTTAATGGTATTGATCTACCTACTTGATCTTTAAGATTTTTGAATTCTTCTTGTGTTATTGATTTCCATCCATATTCGTTATTTTCGCTTTGCTCATATCCCCAATTTTTATCTAAGTAGTCTACTATTACACTTGGAGATATTTTTATTACTTCTCTTTCATCAACTTTCTTTCCTGTATCTTTGTCTTCTTTAAGAATTGTGTATCCTCCACTATATAGAGGTGCTGTTGTACCAAATTTATAGTAATCTTCATTATTTATATCTACTTCACTACGATTGTAGAATTTGAATCTATATGTTAATTCCAGTTTAGAACCTTGTAATATTTCATTATCTAGTTCTACTTTTATAAATCCTAGCTCATATCTCGTTGGTCTACGTGTTGGATTTAGTTTATCATAACCTATGTCTTCTATAGTATTCATAAATGTAACATGTCTATTTTCTCCTGTCATTGTTCCATCTTCTGCAACTTCTACATCTGAAACTACTTCACCATTTGCTAGTATTACTCTTAAATGACTTATTCTTTTCTTTATTTCTACTCTTTGTCTTGCTCTTTCTGCAATTCCAAAGTCTACATTATGAATATTATAGATATATGATTCTCCTTTTGTATATTCATCTGCTTTATCATATTCAACTTCTATATTCATATCTAATGATGTTGATGTCATTTCAGTTGTTGTATATTTTCTATTAGAATAAACTACTTGTTTTAATTCTTGATCAATATTTTCTCTTGTTTCATAGTCATCTATTGCATCTGAATATCTTAAGTCAACATTGTTATTTCCTGTTCCTTTTCCTTTATACCAGTACTGGTCATTAACTTTGTTTCTTGTATAATCGTATATTGTTCCTTTATAATTTTTTACTTCTAAAGTCTCTGTAGTTTTGCTTGTTATTCCGTCATATGATACTTCTACTGTCTGTCCTCCCCAAGTATATTTTATTACATAGTTTCCTGGTACATATCCTCTTATTAGATATTCTCCATTATCATCTGTAAGACTATTTACCTCACTTATTGAAGAATCGCTACTTTCTACATAATTATTAAATGTCTTTCCGCTTCCGTCTTTGTATCTACCTTCTCCTATATAATATTCTATTCCTGTGTCTTTTTCAACAAGTTTTACTTTTACTCCCTTAATTCCTGGTTCACTGTCATTATACATTCCGTCACCTTCTCTTATTTGACCAAATTTTAGTTCTCCTGTTGTTTTGTCTAAGAATACTTTACCTCTGAATTCTCTCATTGATGGATTTTTATCTGGTTGTATCCATGATATTGGTGGTGCTGAGTCTGTATCATCTTCATATGTGCTTTCATCTCCTGGTACGATAGTTCCTGGCTCTGAGTCTTTGTCTATACCTGCATATACATATCCCCATTCATCAAATACTGAATATGAGTCAATTTCTACAAGATTATTAGTTAAATTATCTCCTGGTTCTCCGCTTTCTATCTTCTCTGCTTCTTCTTCTAATTTTTTAACTGTTTCTCTTGTTAGTTTAAATTGTACATATATATCTTGAGTTTCTTGTGCTGGTATTTTTGATAAGTCATCTAATAAAATTGTTAATTTTTGATTATCACTGCCTTTTTCTGTTTTTATTCTTTCGTTCTTCAATTCTTCAGTAATTTTACCTGTTGTTCCATCTATTTTTGTTCCAACCTTTGGAAGTTGCTCATAGTCTAAGTCATAATAGTCCACCAGTCTATTTACTTTGGTTTGTAGAGATGTTGATGTGTTTTTCATTTGTATTTTGTATGTAACATATACTTCTAATTCTTTTGCCCCTAAGCTTACATTTGTATAATCTGATTTGTATATTGCTCTTGTATATTTCATTTTTCCATATTTATTTCCAAATTTAACACCTACATCATGTCCATCTCCACCAGCTAGTCCCATATTTAAAAATCTTTGCTCATAATTATATGTGTGTTCTTTTCCATTTATTTCTGTTCTTATGTTTTGTAAATCTTTCATTACTGATATGTCTGGTTGCTCTTTTTCATATATTCCTAAATTTATGTGCCTTACTTCTTTGTATTTTGAATCATCATATTTTTGTAAATGTTCTTCTAAGTCGATTATTGATGTGTCTGCATATATTCTTGTACCTCCACTATCGGCTATTGGATCTACTCTTCCTTCATAGTCTTCTGGTTCTGCTGTGTATCCTAAGTTCTTTACTAGTGTTGATGTATGGTCTTTTCTAGTATAATTTAGATTATTAGTATCTGTCTTGTCTTCTTTTTTTGATACTCCTTTTTCTATTATTGCATATTTTGCGTTAAATCCTTCTCTGTCTATGTCATCTGCTTTTGAACCATTGATTTCTTTTACATTTGTAATTGGACTTACTCTTTCATATCTTAATCCGTTGTATTTAAATTTTACGTTATATTTACTTAATTCAGCTTTTAGTACTTTGTTAAATTCATAATATCCATTTTCATCTGTATATGTTATGAATTCAGCTCCTTCTTCTCCGTCTTTTGCTTCTTGTCTTACTGTTGTGTCTGTTCCAGCATAAACTAGTCTTACTTCTATTCCTTTTATTAGTGTTTCTCTACTGTCATATAAGTTATTTCTTAATGTTTCTTTTCCTTCTTCATGTGTGTCATCCCATACTACTCCTGATATTCTTGTGTATGCTTGTTGATTTGCTACTTTTACTTTTGCAGTTGCTGTTCTGTCAAGATTTTCTAAGTCAAATTCTACATCTTCATTTTTTAGACTATATAATCTAAAGAAGTTTTCATCATCTGGCTCTACTAATCCTGTTTCATGTGCATAGTATTTTCTATGTGCTGGCAATTTATTTAGTTTAATATATCCTTCTGCATCTGTAACAAATTCTTTAGCATTTTCTTCATTAGTTGTAAATTCTACTTTTGATGGTGCTAATATACCTTTTGTACCATCTGGATCTACTTTGTCATTTTTTACTTCTGTATATGAACTTATATAATTTTTTGTTCCTTCTTCATCAATATAGTAGAATATGAATTTTGCGTCTTTTAATGGGTCTTCTTTTTCCCCTTCATAATCATCATCATCTACTTTATATAATTCAATATTTCCATATAATTTGTTTGGAAATGATTTGAGTTTACCTTCTCCTTCATAACCATCTTCTGACTCCCATAACTCCATAGAATCTGATTCTATAATACCCTCACTTGATCCATAAATATAAATTTGATCATTAATATCATATGGAACTTCACAATCTATTTCTTGTATTTTATATCTATATCGCTTACCTTCAGTTAACTCGCTTTTACTATTATACTTGTCCCAACTTACAGGTACTGTTATACGAACATATCCATCATCTCCTGTTGTAACAGTTGTATAATCTGAATAATTAGACTCCCACTTCCATCTATAACGTTCATATTTTGGAGGAATCAGCTCTAATTCTGCACATTGTTGTGATATTTTAAATTTTGCACCTTTAATTGGCTTTTCTACATCTTCATCATATTTATATATTATAATCTCTCCTTCTGATGCTTCTTCGTCTGGATCTCCTCCTGGAGGAGGTGGTGGTCTCTTATAATCATAAAAATCTACTGTAACTTTTGTTGCTTCTTCACCATCTTTTCCCTCTTTTACTTCAGCCGTTTGCACTTTTGGATCAGATATATTGTACCCTAGTGGAGCTTGAATTTCTGTAATTGTATATGTACCTGCTTCTAAGTTGCTTAATACTATACCTTCTTTATCTGTTACTTCTATTTCTTTGTCATAACCATATACTGTTTTTAATGGTGGTGGTCCTCCACTTGATGGATTATAACCACTATAGTCAAATTCTTCACGTGGGAAAGCTGTTATTTTAAACTTTGCACCAATTAATTTTTCACCAGTAACTGCGTCTTTTTTTACAATTGTAATTTGTCCTTTTTTTGTATCTACAGGTTTATTTTTTATTGTTACATACACTATTTTTGTTTTTTCTGTTATAGTTACACTTTCTTTGTTATAATTTATTGAATATTCTTTAGGTGCCTTTGTTTCTACAACAGTGTACTCTCCATATGGTAAATTTGATAATTCTATAACACTACCACTGCTAATTTGCTTATCTTCTGTAGTTCCATCACCTTTAAGATATCCCTTTCCATCTTTAAGATATACATATTTCTCATAATTATAAGGTCCAGTTACTTTAAACTCAAATCCATCAGATAATACTTTTTCTGTACCATCTTCAATCTTTTTAATTACTAGTTTACCTTCCCCACTTTCTTTAGGGTTCATAAATGTTACTTCTACTGGATTTTCCTCATCATTACTTGAATATACATTAACAACAATCCAATTTCTTCCTTCCAATATTGAATAACCTTTTTGTTGCATTTTAGAAGTTTTATAATATCCTTTAGGAGGTGCTGTTTCTTCAATTGTATATCTTCCTGGTTTTAAATCTGATAAGTTAATTTCACCATTTTCGTCTGTTTTTAAATTAGCTTTAAGAAAACTTTTATCTTCACTATATACTTTAAATTCTGCTCCTTCCAATTTCGTTTTTGGATTATCAACATCTACTTTTATAATCTTTAAGTTTCCTAATTCTTCTTCGTGAATACTTCCTATCCATTTTAATGAAGCAGATTCTTTTGAACTTGTTGGAGCACCATATATTGCTAAGTTTTGTCCTTCACTTACCTTTTCTCTAATTAAAACTAATCTTCCTTTATATCCTATAGATTTAAAATTTAATTTGACTTTCCAATCATCTGTTATCTTTTCCTCATGTTTTATATAAAAAGCTTCTCCTTCTTTAATCTTATCAAGATTTATTTCTTTATATGTATCACCATCTTTTGTTGAAACTTTACTTATTGTAAATTCGCTACCTAATGAATCATCACTACCTAATTCTAATGTAAGTTTAGTTGGTTTATAACCTGTCATTGTTTGTATTTTAAAAGGTCCTAAATATCCACTTTTATTTTGAGTTGCTTTTTTTGTAGTTGTTGCTTTTTTTGGTTTCTTTGTAGGGTCTTCAAATTTTTTTCCTTCTCTTTTTGCTTCTTCAATATTTGAATCTATTGTAGCATTTGTTGAATCATTATTACTATCACCAGACTTAAAGCCTGGGTCTATTAATGATAATAAGTTTCTATGTTCAAAAAATAACCTTTTAAAAGCTGATTTCCAAGCACTGTGTTTAGCATCTGCTACATCAACATTTCCACTTGCAGCTTTATTCATAGCATATAATAATGCACCATTCATCTCTGCACCTTTTACGTTTGCACCAGCGTCTGTTGGACTACTATACACTGTAGCTGATGTTCCAAAAAAGTCGATAACATTAACTATTTTATATCTTCCTCTTTCACTTCCTGATTGATTATGGAACATACATGCTGCACCTGGGAATCTTATAGTAGGATGTCCTTTAGAATCACCCCAATATAGTCCTATAGATGTATTTATAAATTTGTTTAACTCAGAATTTATAAAGCTTTTATTATCTTCTTTTGTACTATTTGTAGCCCACTTAGCCAAATCATGATCATCTTCAATAGTTTTCTCCCCAGTTCTATTTCCATCATCATCTAAAATTGGTACTTTTATTGTTTGTGGCTCACTAGCAGCATAAACTTTATATATTGCAATAAAACTTCCAACTAAACACAATAATATAAATATACCAACTAATATTTTATTTTTTACTTTTTCCAAACAACTCTCCCCCCTTTCTTTTTATAATAAAGATTACAACTCCTGCTATTACTAATATTACAAATATTGTAATTAAACAAATTTTTACTATACCTGTTCCAATTGAAATAATTACACCTGCTGTACTTATATCATCTTCTCCATCTGCTTTATTTCCAGCCTTTGAGTCAATATCTTCTATATTTTTATCATTACTGCATTTATAAATTTCTGCAGTATTTGATATTAATCCACCATCACTTTCATCCATAGTTTTTGTTAATATTAGTGTTAGCTCTTTTGTTTCATTTGGTAATAATTTTTGATTTGATATGCTTGTGTTATGTAGATTTCCGTCTTTTCCAATATACCAATCTTTATTTAATTCAGAATTAAATTTTAGACCTGCTGGTATAAAATCTATTATGTCATTTGCATATCCCTCTACTTCACCTTCATTTGTAATTGCTATTTTATATTCGATAACTACTGAAGTTCCTTTATAATATTTTGCTTTTATTTCTAATTTAGCTAATTTCTCATTATTATACTGATATATAGATGTTCCTTGTTTATTCTGTAATGATATCTTTGATACAGTTTTGTCTAATTTTAAATCAAATATTTCTTTTTCTATTAATCCTATACTTATATTTTTTGAATTTGCATCTAAAATTTTAATTGTATCTGTAATTGCTACCAATATATCTTGGTCATCTATTTTCATATTTTTATTTATTACATCTGAATTTTCTAACTCGTTTACTCCAGACTTTTTATATTCTGTTACATTATACTTTTGTGTATCATATTGGAATATTACTATATATTCTCCATTTTCTACTTCAAATTTATATTTACCATTTTTATCTGTCTTTGTTGTTAAATCTCTAATAATTTCTCCTGTAGTTTTATCTGCTAGCTTTACTTCAATCCCTGATAGTTTCTGCTCTTTATTGTCCATCTTCCCATTCTTATTTGTGTCTAACCATGCTATTCCAGATATTTCATATTTTTTAGTCTTATTTATATCTTCATTGTCATCATCTTCATCATCTGTAATTTCAAATGCATCTATATAAAATTCTAATTCATTTGAATATATATCTTCATATCCTGTATCTTTATAAGAAATCTTAGTTTCACAAGTAATAAAATCTTCTTCTCCTCTACTTTGTGTTGTAACATTTATTATAAATTCTATCTTACTTTTTGCACTAATTTTAAAATTATAATTAAATATATTAGCATTTTCATAATATTTCTTATCTAATTCTGTTGTTTCTTTTTCAGTTTTCATTTTTACATTGTTAATTTTTAGCATATTACTCATGTTATTTTCTATATTTAGTTCTGTTTCTTCTTCTGTGTTATTTTCTACTGTTACTGTAATATTAAATGTATCTTTATTTTTTAATGTTGCACCTGAACTTATTTCGCTTTCTTGTTTTACTGTTATATCTTTTGCTGTTTGTATAGTATTTTTTAATGCAACATTTGATGTATATATATTATTTTCTTCTGTTGTTATCGTAGTTACTATTCCAGCTAATGCTTCCATTGTTTCAAAAGGCATTTTCTCTGCTGTAGTATTTAATACTACTTTTATTTTTTCATCTATTGCTAATTTGTAAATCTTAAATGATATACTTTTACTTGTACTATTATATTTTAAATTTCTTATATTCCCCATATCTAAAGCTTCTAAGTCTTCTGTCAAGAATTCTATATTTTTTAAATCTTCAATTCTTAATCCACTAAATTGTATTTCTACATTTACATTATCCATTTCCTTTTTACTAATGTTTGATATATTTACCATTGTTGGTGCTATAAAATTAGCATATTGTTTTACCTCTTCATTTAGTGAAAATCTAGAATTTACTTTTATTTCGCCTTGTTCTATTTTGTTATGAATTGTTGTTGTATTAATTGTTTCTATGTCATCTGCAGTTATTTCTATTTCTCCAAATGTCTCTTTATCTGTTCCTTCTACTTCATTTACTACTACTTCATATGCTAATTTTATAATTTCTCCACTTTTTATGGTATCTATTGTTTCAAATGTTTTTTCTGATGTCTCTAGTTCTTCAAATGAATGCTCTATCATAGGTTCATCAGATATGTCATAATTAAATACTTTCTTTTCTTTTAAGTCATATAACACTGCATTTTCTTGTTTTACTTTTACTTTTACATTTTTTAAGTCTTTCCCTGTCTTGTTTGATATTTTTATTATGTTCTTTAATGTTTCCCCTTCATGTACTTTATCTTCTTCATTAATATCAATCATTCCTAATCTTGTAGTTGTTTCTATTTGCACTTTTCCTGTTACTTCATCACTATGGCTTACTTCTTCATTTATTTCTGTTGTTTTAATTTCTACATTTTCAGTTTTTAGTTGTAATCTAAAGTTTTGTTTTAATTCTTGTCCATGATACATATATGTTACATCTTGTTCTATTTTACCTATTTGGTTATATTCTAGTTCTTCAGGTAATTTGTAATCATATTTTAATGCCATTGTATCGGTTGCTGGGATTTGTGCAGTTTCTATTTTATATGCTTTTACTTGTTGTAGTTCATTTATATTTTTTGTCCAATCTTCTCCATTTTCAGAATAATAAATTTCTGAGTCTTTACTTACTTCAATTGATTTTACTAATTTTAAATCAATTGTTGTGTTATCTGCATTTTTTCCTATAATTGTTACATTTTCTATGTCTTCTGGATAATTATTTATTAATGATGTGTTTCCTTTTACTTCTTTACCTTTACTTTCTATGTCTATAACTTCGTTTACATTTTCTGTTCCTTGTGATTCAATTATATCTCCATTTGAGTTATAATTTTCTATTTTATTGTAAACTAGTAATCCTTCTTTTGATTTTAATTTTATTGGTAGTTTTTGTTCATATGTATTTCCTTCTGAATTTTCATTTGTATATAACATTTTTATTTCTGAATCTTTTGTATTTACAGTTTTTGATACATCTATATTTGCATTTATATTTAATATTATTCCTTCACTTATGTTATTTGAATGATGTGTTTGTTCTCCTTCTAACACAACTTTCATCGCTTTATTACCTTCATTTGTGTCATATATATTTGCTTCTTTAACTTGTAATCCGTCCAAAAATACTGTGTTAAATGTTGCTTTTATTTTTGTTATTTCTGATGGAAATTGAATTTCAATTGTTGGATTTTTATATAAATCATATTTTATATCATCTGTTTTTAGTATTACATTAAATTCTACATTTTCATTTGTTTGTAGGGTAGATAATGTTTTTGTACTACTTGAAATTGTTGCATATGTTTCTGGTTCTTTTAATTCTATTATTTTCTCTACTAAGTTTTCAGCTAATTTTTCGTCTAAGTTTAATGAACCATTTATCTTTATTTTATTCACTTTTCTAATAATGTCTTTTATTTTTGTATCTTCTTGTATTCTTTGCTTATGTTGAAATATTAATTTTCCTTCATTTTGTGCATCTTGTATTTCTAATATTATTTCTGTTTGGTCTTCATAATTAATTTCAATATCTTCTTTTTCACTGTTTTTAATATTTTCTTTATCTATTTCTCCTAGTACTTGTCCATCTTTCGTTTTTATTTGTATTTTTCCTGTCTCTCCTAAAACTCTTGTTGCTTCTTCTTTATTTATAATAGTTGAATAATATCTGAAATTAGCATTGAATTCTTCATCTTCACTTAAGTATTTTGCATTACCTTCACTAGCTTTAATTGTTTTTACTAAATCTTTTAATCTTATATCTATTATAGTTTTTGTTTCTATATTACTTTCTTCTCCATAATATAGGTTTCCTTTATATAACTCTTTTTGACCTTGTAAGTCATAGTTAATTGCACCATCTTTTTCTTCTTCTATTACACTATCTATTTTTGATTCTATTATTGAATCATTTTCATCATAATATTTGATTGTATTATTTATTGATATTTGCTTATTTATTACTTCTGTATTTTCATTTAATATATATGTTATTAATATTTTATCATTTCTGTCTATATTCCACTCTATTTTTCCATCTTCTTCTGGATTTGATATTGTTATTTCTATTTTATTTGTTTCTTTATTCCAGTTACTCCCTAATTCCCTTTTATTGTTATTTGTTGCATATGTACCTCTTTTCGCTACTTCTATCTTTTCTGTTCCTTCTATTACATCTGCTTCTATTTTTGTTTCTTTTATTGGATAGTCATTTTTTGATGGTTTTATTGTTTCTTCTAATTGTATAACTCTTTTATTTTCTCCATCTATTTTATATATTTTATTTGTTACTATATTTACACTATTTTCTATTGTTTTATTAGATATTTCTGGATTTAGCTTTAATTGAACTTCTGTTGTTGAATTTATTTGTCTTACATTATTATCTCCTACTATATATGAACCTTTTATATCTATATTTGTAGTTTTATCTAATAACTCTAATTTGTATTGTTCTTCTTTTATTATTTCTATTCCTAAATCTATTGTTACTTTTTGACCAGCATTTATTTGATTTAGTTTGATATAATTTTCTTCTATCTTGCTTATATGTTCATCTTCTATACTGGTATTTAGTTTGAAATTACTTTCTTGAATTTGAATTTCTCCATTAAAGTAACCTTCTTTTTCAACTTGTACTGCTAATCGCAATTTTATATCATCCTCTAATATGTTTGTAGTATTTAAAGATTTATATTCTTCTCCTTTACTATTTACGAACATAGCTTTAAATAAAACATTATTTTCATTAGTTACTTCTAAATCTCCTGTTGCATATGATATAAATTCCATTCCTATTGCTATAAAGTTACTTAATGTTAATGCCATTATTGTTAATATTACTAGTATTGTTTTTTGTATTTTGTTTTGAAATTCTTTCATTACTTTTCCTCCTAAAACCACTAATCTATTCTTATAATAACAACATTATTTATGTGTTTCAATATCATGTTTTTTTCTTTATTATATTAATATTTACATTGTTCTTAGGGAAAATATATTTTTTGTCATTTCTTTTCAAAATTTACTTTTTATTTACATTTATTTTACAAGCGTTTTCCTAACTTTTCTTTTTATCCTTCTTTCATGTATTTGCGTAGTAATATCTTCTGATTGAAACTACATATTCAATTTTTTTATTGATACTAGTATATTTATATTACACATAACATAACATAACTTATTTTATTGTAATAAAATCCTTTATCTTCTTAAACTTTGCCTCACCAATTCCATTAACCTTTTTAATATCATCTATTTCTCTAAACTTTCCCACCTCATTCCTATAACTAATAATTTTTTTAGCAGTTGAGGCTCCAATACCAGATAAAGTTTCCAACTCATCTTGTGTAGCAGTATTTATATTAATTTTTTTCTTACTTCCATTTACAGTACTATTGGTCTTTAAACTTGAACTCATATTAAAATTTTTAGATAAAATATTATTAAACTCACCATTAGCTAGACCAATACTATCATTTACACTACTACTCGAGTTATTAATTTCATTATTATTCCTATCTTCTAATTTAGGTATATATATTTTAATACCATCTTCTAAAATACAAGCTAAATTAATATTAGCTAAATCTGCATTTGAATTTAATCCCCCAGCTTTATCAATTGCATCACTTAATCTACTATCACTCTCCAATTCTATTACTCCTTCATTATTAACTGCACCTGTTATATGCACTTTTATTGTTTGAATTTCACTTTGTTCTATTTTTTCATCTTCTTTAGAATCTATTTCTAAACTTTCTTCTACTGTACTTGTATCTTTTGCTCTTATAACATTGTTATAATAATAAAAACTTATTATTATAATAAGTAATAAACATATAATAAATATTTTATTATTTTTAATTCTATCTAACATCATTAACCTTCTTTCTTTGCCATTCTGCCACTCTGCCACTCGGGACTGCCACTCGTGCCACTCGGGACGGAGAATTTTGGCAATTTTACCAAATTATATTGTTATTGTTTAAATTTAATAAATAGCTATTAACATAAGCTACCTAAGTTCTATAAATCTTGATTTTTAGGGCAGATAATTAAATAAAGGGAAGAATAATATCTAAAATATTTATTCAAATTCTCGGCTGCCTTACAAATATTAAGAAATTCTAATCATATAAAATGCCGCCACCATGTTCGCCATAACACTCTTACCAAAGCGCCGCGGTCTTGAAATGCACAAATACCTTTGCCCATCTACTTCAACCGCCTTCAAAAAATCTTCC
>CAQPRV010000051.1 GCA_948857205.1 uncultured Clostridia bacterium | reverse complement strand
TTCAAGTGTGACTGGAGTTCAGACGTGTGCTCTTCCGATCTGTTGGTCATATGGAAATAAAATTATGGTTCTTATTTCAAGATACTCTCTTTAAAAGGTAAAAATTATTCGAAATCAGAATCTGCAATAACTTGTGCAACATTATATATAAGTTTTTGTTTATTTGGAGAGCATTTTGAAAGTAATTCAGAAAATTCTTTATTTAAATAATTAGTATCACTATTAGATGCACCATTTAATAAATATCCTTCAGTAACATCTAATAAACCGCATAATTGATTTAATCTTTTTAAATTTATATGAGAGTTTCCTCTTTCTACTCTACTCAAAAATGCAACAGAGATATCAATCATTTCTGCTAAATCTTCTTGAGTCATATTTTTTGCAAGTCTTGCTTGTTTGATTCTTTGTCCGATTACACTATAATCTAAAGCCATTTTTCATCACCTTTCCTATTTTTATATTCTATATATAGCATTTTATAGTTTAAATTTACAGAAACTGCAATATACATATTTAACTATAAAGTTAAATAGACAAATAAAAACACATAAAATTAAAGAAAATGTCATATAATTAATAAAAGATAAAAAGCGAAAAAGAGAGAAAAAATTAGAAAAAAAAAGAAAAACCTACATAAAATGTTAATTATTGTTTAGTTTTTATACATTAAACAATGAAAATTAACATAATTAGGTATACATAATTTGATTTTTGGCAAAATATATAGTATAATATAAAATAGTCGCGTAGAGAAAACTAAAAAAGGAGTGTGAAGGTATATTTTAAGTAAAAAATTAAAATTTTATACAAAAGAAGTATTAAAATATTTTAAAATTATACTTATAGCTTTGTTTTTAATAATCGCGATATTATTAATAAAGTATAAACCAATTTATAAAGTAAGTATCTCTGGTGAAGAAATAGGATATTTAGATACTAAAAATACTTTAGAAGAAAGTATAAAAAATAAGATGAATGAAACTCAAAAAGTAAATATAGACTCAATACAAATAAATGCAAATCCAGAATATGAATGTAAATTAGTAGATAGAAACACCACAACAAATGAAGAAAAAATAATTGCAAACTTAAAAGACAATATAACAGTAACTTATAAATATTATGAAATAGCACTTAGTGAAAATACAATTCAAAAAGTAAATACCTTAGAAGAAGCGGAGGAATTAATAAACTTAGTAAAAGAAGAAAATAATACAATAGATTTAACAATTGATGAAAAATATACACAAAATAAAGAAGAACTAACAATAACAGACCTAGAAATAGCAAAAAAAGAAATCAGAGAAAAAACTAAAGAAGCAATAAAAATACAAGAAGCAAAAAAGGCAGAAGAAGAAAGAATAAAAGCAATGCCAGAAGTAAATGGAATAAAACTTGCTATAAAACCAGTTAGTGGAACAATTACATCAAGATATGGTGCAAGCAGTAAAATAAGAAAATCAAATCATACAGGCTTAGACATAGCAACATCAGCAGGGACTCCTATAAAAGTAGTAGCAAATGGAACAGTAACAAATGCAAAATATAGTGGTTCCTATGGGAACCTAGTAAAAATAAGTCATGGAAATGGTATAGAAACTTGGTATGCACATACAAACAAAATGTATGTAAAAGTTGGTCAAAAAGTAAATGCTGGAGAAGTAATAGCAACTGTAGGTTCAACAGGAAACTCAACAGGGAATCATTTACATTTTGAAATAAGAGTAAATGGAAAACATGTCAATCCACAAAAATATTTATATAAATAGCTAAATGATTTTGGGAATGGAGAAAAAATCCTTTTTAAAAAGCAAAGTAAAATCTTTGCATAATAACAGAAGATTTTTTCTATTTAGTTCTCAAAATCATTTTTTTAATAAAGTACTACCATAATTTTACAGAATATGATATTATTATTCAAAATATAAAACAAGCCTAAAATATGATAATAAAAAAATGAAGGAAATATTATTTGAAAAAATTGAAAATATGATAAAAGAAGTAGAAGTTAAGGAATTTTATATATAACATAATGGAAAATCTTATTAATTCCAAAAAATTTCGTGAAAATACTGTATTAATGCAAGTATTATTGGGAATTATAGAGGGGATTACATGCTATAATGAATTATAAATACAAAGGGAAAACAACAAATTATATTTAAAGATAAAATAGTTTGTTTAACAGAAAACTTTTCTACAGGCTCAAAATCTAGTATAGAAGAAAAGATAATAAGTCTGGGAGGAACTGTGAGTAAAACAGTAAATAAAAAAATTAATATTTTAATTGTTGGAGGAGAAGGAAGCTCTAATTGGAGTTATGGAGCAAAAGTAAAAAAAGTAAAAGAATTAATAGAAAAAGGAAGTAAAATTGATATAATTTCAGAGCAAATCTACATATCAAATCTTAAATTTAATATAGAAGCATGAAGTTTTTTAGTTTCTTGACAAAATTTTCTAATAATATATAATAGATTTGGTTAAACTAAAGAAGTCTATTCAAGTATAATAGGATAGATAAAAATAGGGAGGTAGAAATATGTCTAAAAACATAGATCAAGAAGAAAAAGTAAAAAAGATGATTGATGAGCTAGTAGAAAAAGCAAAAATAGCTTCTAGAGAATATCTAAAACTAGATCAGGAAACAGTAAACAACATAATTAAAGCAATGTCAATGGCAGGATTAGAACATCATATGAAGCTTGCCAAAATGGCAGTAGAAGAAACAAAAAGAGGAATATATGAAGATAAAATAACAAAAAACATGTTTGCAACAGAATATGTATATCATAGCATAAAATATGAAAAAACAGTAGGAGTAATAAATGAAAATGATGAAGAAGACTATATAGAAATTGCAGAGCCAGTTGGAATAATAGCAGGAGTTACACCAGTAACAAACCCAACATCAACAACAATGTTCAAATCAATGATAGCTGCTAAGACTAGAAATGTAATTATATTTGGATTTCATCCATCTGCACAAAAATGCAGTAGTGAAGCAGCAAGAATAGTAAGAGATGCAGCAATTTCAGCAGGAGCACCAAAGGATTGCATCTTATGGATAGAAGAACCATCAATAATAGCAACAAGATTATTAATGAACCATCCAGATGTCAATTTGATTTTAGCTACAGGAGGAACAGGAATGGTAAAAGCTGCTTACTCATGTGGAAAACCAGCCTTAGGTGTAGGACCAGGAAATGTACCATGTTATATTGATAAAACAGCAAAATTAGAAACTTCAGTAAATGACTTAGTATTATCAAAAGCTTTTGATAATGGAATGATTTGTGCATCAGAACAAGCAGTATTAGTAGATAAAGAAATTTATAAAAGATTTGAAGAACTAATGAAAAATTCAGGATGTTACTTTGTTAATCCAGAAGAAAAAGAAAAACTTCAAAATAGTATGTTTGAATACTCAGAAGAATATGGATACAAATTAAAATCACATGTACCAGGTCAATCACCATATGCAATAGCAAAAGAAGCTGGATTTGAAGTACCAAAAGAAACAAAAGTACTAGTTGTATATGAAGAAGGAATAGGAGAAAAATATCCATTTTCTAAAGAAAAATTAAGTCCAGTATTAACCTATTATATAGTAGAAAACGAAAATGAAGGGATAGAAAAAGCAGAGAAATTATTAGAATTTGGAGGACTTGGACATTCAGCTGTAATACACAGTGAGAACCAAGCAACAATATTAAGATTTTCTGAAACAATGAAAGCTGGAAGAATAATAGTAAATTCTCCATCAACTCATGGAGCAATTGGTGATATATATAATACAAATATGCCATCTTTGACACTTGGATGTGGTTCCTTTGGAGGAAATTCAACAACAGCAAATGTATCATCAGTTAATTTAATAAATATAAAAAGAGTTGCGAAAAGGAGAGTTAATATGCAATGGTTTAAAATTCCAGAAAAAATATATTTTGAAGCAGGGTCAATAGCATACTTAGAAAAAATGCCAAATATCGAAAGAGCCTTTATAGTAACAGATGAAGGTATGGTAAAATTAGGATATGTAGACAAAATCTTATATCACTTAAGAAATAGAAGACAATATGTACACTCACAAATATTTAGTGATGTTGAATCAGATCCATCTTTTGATACTATAATGAAAGGTGTTAAATCAATGGAAAGCTTTAAACCAGATGTTATAATAGCAATAGGTGGTGGAAGTGCCATGGATGCAGCAAAAGGGATGTGGTTATTCTATGAACATCCAGATGCAGATGCAGAAGGTTTAAAACTAAAATTCATGGATATACGTAAACGTACTTACAAATTCCCAGAATTAGGAACAAAATGCAAAATGGTTGCAATACCAACTACATCTGGAACAGGTTCAGAAGTAACATCTTTTGCAGTTATTACAGACAAACAAAAGAATAAAAAATATCCTTTGGCAGATTATGAACTAACACCAGATATTGCAATTATAGACCCAGATTTAGTAATGAGTTTACCAAAAGCTATAACAGCAGATACAGGTATGGATGTTTTAACACATGCAATCGAAGCTTATGTGTCAAACATGGCATCAGATTATACAGATGGATTATCAGAAAAAGCAATAGAAATTGTTATGAAATATTTAGAACAAGCCTATGATGATGGTACAAATAAATTAGCAAGAGAAAAAATGCATAATGCAAGTACAATAGCAGGAATGGCTTTTACAAATGCCTTCTTAGGTATTAACCATTCTTTAGCACATAAACTAGGAGCAGAATTCCATATGCCTCATGGTAGATTAAATGCAATATTATTACCTTATGTTATAAAATATAATAGTTCAAAACCAACAAAATTTGTATCTTTCCCAAAATATGAATATTTTATAGCTGACCAAAAGTATTATGAATTAGCAAAGAAAATTGGACTAAAAGCAGAAACTTTAGAAGAAGGAATTAATAGTCTAATTTGTAAAATTCAAGAAATAAATGAACATTTGAATATTCCTAAATCTTTTAAAGAAGCAGGAATTGAAGAACAAGAATTTCTATCAAAAGTGGATATGTTAGCAGATAGAGCTTTCGAAGATCAATGTACAACGGCAAACCCAAGACTTCCACTAGTAGAAGAATTAAAACAAATTTTATTAGATAGCTATTATGGTAATGAAATTAAATAAAATGTCAAAAAGTGATTTTTTAATATTCTAAAAGATCACTTTTTTTATATAGATAACATAATATATATCAAAATAAAAAGTGAAAGGTGGTAAACTTATGGCTGAATACATAATAAAAGGGGGTAAAAAGGTTTGTGGTGAAGTAAATATATCGGGTTCTAAGAATGCAGCTTTACCTATTATTGCAGCAAGTATTTTAAATGCTGGAAAAACAACTTTATATAATGTTCCAAATATACATGATACACAAATGATGTTCGAAATATTAAGAAAAATAGGTGGAGAGGTTGTTAAGAAAAATAATAAGGTTATTATTGATACAAGTAAAATTGATAAATATGAAATTCCAGAAGATTTAATGAGACAAATGCGTTCTTCTGTTATATTTGTTGGTAGTTTAATTGGAAAATATAAAAAAGCAACATTTTCTTATCCAGGGGGTTGCGATATTTGGTGGATACATTGGACAAGTTTAAGATAAATGAGTGGATACAGGAATTTCAAAATTAGTAGAAGGTTTAACTACCTTTTATGCAAAAAATTTATATTTTCTAGCGAAGATAATAAGCTAGATAACTTATTAAATTATTATAAAAAATCTATCATAAATGGTAGTACAAACTGCAAAAAAATGTGAATTTTACAGTAACAAAAAGTATAGCAAAATTAACTTTTTTTAAGAAAGAAATTTGGCATATTTCACATTACAAGAAAATGCACATGTTTCAAGCATTTTATGATTTTTATGATATAGTTTTTGTAGTGGAGGTAAGTAGGCGATAGCAAAGCTATCGACTATCTTACCAACGGACAATTTATTGGTAAATTATTAGTTAGTATTGGAGGTGATAAGTGTGAGTTATTTTCCGACAAATAAAGAGGAGATTTCTTTGATAAAATTTATTGCAAAATATCAATACTTAAATGTAAGTGATGCAAAGTATTTTTTTAATAGTAGTAGATATTATAGAAATAGAATTAAAAATTTAATAGATAAAAATTTCTTAAGAAAAATTAGGTGGATGTTAGTATTGGGTAAATCAGGAATCCAATATGTAAAATTATTAAACTTTGAATATAACAAGTCAAATAAAAATGCAAAATATAGAGAAAGATTATTAAAATTAAGTAACATAGCTGCTTTTTATCATAATTGTAAAACTGTTGATTTTACCCCATCGTTTGCAATAAAAGATAAAAGCGTATTCACAACAACAGGCAGAAGATTTATAGGAATATTTGATATAAACGGATTCGAATATTTAACATATAAAATTCTTAAAGAACATGATAATAAATACATTCAATCTGTAATCTATGATATACAAAAAGAAATGAAATATAGAAATATTATTATTTTAATAGATGATATAAACAGAATAAATTTAAATGATTTTGCTTTTGGGTTGAATCAAATATTAGTAATTGAAGATAATGCTATTAATAGAGAAAAATTAAAATATTTACATAGTATAAGATGGAAAGAAGTTGTAGATAAATGCTATAAAGGAGCTTATTTATCTGAATATAGTTTTTGTGACTATATAAACAATAAAGATAAATTTATTAATACATTTTATTTTTTAGATACTGAAAAGATTACGAGACTTAAGTATTTTATAAGGGAGAGTTTTACTAATAGAGCTTATATTATTTGTAATTCAGAAATAGAAACAAAATTACAAAAAGAACTACCTGAAGCTAATTATTGTGTGGTTGATTTGGAAAAATATATTGATAAAGAGAGAAGATGCTATTATGCAGTTGATGAATAATAATTTTATTAATAATGCAAGGTAAAAGTAAATTATTATAAAATACACAAATAATGCAAGCCCCATTTATGTTTCAATGGGGCCAAATTTTGGAGTTTTTAGATGAGTTTTAATAGTATCATTACGATAATGACAAAGCATACTACTATCAGAACACATTCTAAAAATTTGTACACTTTGTATAAGAATGAATGAATAAAAATTTGTTCAGACCAATTAAGTCTTTTTTTTAAAATCCGTTCAAACAAGCTAAGTAATTCTCTAAAAGTCTTCAATTTTGAAAATCTCCTTTCTGCATTATGATAATATATTATATGCTATTGTTAAATAAATATTATTACTGTATTACATTTTCCTTCTTTTAGCTATTTTAGTTTATATTTATAATGGTTAAGCTCTGTAACATCTATCTGTTTAAAGAATTCCATTGGATAATAATGCATAGCTGTTATTTTACAAGATTTTTCGTTGTTTTGTTTAAATTCTTCTTCAACATAAAAAGCAATTGCATATTCATTATATTCATAGATTAATTTATAGTTTATATCAAAATTATCATCTAATGTTATTTGCCCTAAATCTTTATCTGCAATAATATAAGTTGGTGAACCTAAATTATCAATTATTGCATCTAAGGTATTTGAAGCATTATTTTTATCTCCATGTGGGATATTAAGACCAATCTGGTTAGCTGGTATATTAAAGTCTTCGATTATATTTCCTTGCGTTTTAATTAAAAATTTCCCTTGTTCTATACATTCTTTAAACGATAAACCTTCACCATATAATTCCATTTCAAATAAAAAAGAATCATATTTATCTACAGCAAAAAATGATGATACTGCATCATGGTTTATACTACTTAGGTTTGATATTTTAATACTATCTGATGATTTATAAGGACTATATTTATATGTAGCAACAAATTCATTAAGTTGTTCTAATTCAATAGGAGTTACTAGTCCTTTAGTATGTTCGCTTCCAAATAAATTTAATGTACATTTTGTTTTTTGAGCTGGCATATTCTTATAATTACTGATCCACAACATTGAGTCTACTATTTTATCACTTTTTGTAGTATTATTAGTTGAGTTTGATATATTTGTGCTACTATTTATTTCATTGCTCTGAATATTTTCCTCATTTAATACTATATTAAATTTAATTATAGTTACTATCAAATTTAAAATAATTGGAATAATAATGATAATTAATCCAATGATAATTTTCTTTGCTATCGTTTTTTTAGTCTTTATTATATATAGAATACTAACTATTAAACCTACTATAATTAATAAAAAACAAACTACTTGCATAATTCCTAATATTTTAACACTCATCATACTTTTACTAATCTCACCTGTATTAATTGCAGATTGTATTGTTGTTGTAGATGATTGTATATCATTTATTGACATTATAATACCTCCTCGTATAATAAGTTTGTAAAATGATTGTATAATAAAATGATTTTTTTGTCTATATTTTTTCTTGACTAATATTTTTTAAAGTATTATATTAAATAAAACAAATATGTGAGGAAATTTTATGAATATAGAAAAAGATTTTAATGAATTTTATAACAAATTTATAAACGAAAACCAAAATGTTTTTGATGAAATTGAGTTGTCTCGCCATAAAGCTGTAGAAGAAAGAAAACTAAATAAAAAAATTATTTTCATTTCTGAAATATTTTTATTATCTATTGCTATTATTCTTATTTTCATTAATAAAGACAAAAATAGTGAAACAATAACAACTTTTGGAGTTTTCTCTGTGAATCTTATGTGGATAATTCCAATGATTATAGCTTTAACCAGAAGAAAAGAATTAGATAAATATGATAGTAGTATATATAAGGAAAAAGTAATAAAAAAATTAATAGAGTCGTTCTATTCAAATTTAAAATATATTCCAAATGGAGCTATAGATTACAACCAATTCAAAAAAATAGATTCTGAATATTTTAATAGGTTTTGCTCTTCAGATGTAATTAAAGGTGTTTATGACTCTTGTGAAATAACTATTGCAAAGATTATAACTGACTATGATTATTATGATTTCTCAGCTAATAGTAATGGAACTGGACATTATGAAACTTTTGATGGTTTATTTGCTCAAATAAAATTACCTGATACTTCTAATGTTCAACTATATTTAAAACAAAAAATTTCAGTATTCAAATATTTATTTAATATTTTTTTAGGAGATTTATTTCAGGTTTCTAAAAGTAACTCTGAAGAAAAATTTTTAGAAAACAATTATAATAAAGTAAAAGTAAAAGAATTAAAAAATATTTTTAATGTATACTCCTCAAATTCAAATAGTGCTGAATACATACTAGATTCAGAAATAAGTAAAATTTTAATTGATATATATAATACAGAAAAATTTGAAATTGCTATTAAAGATAATATCATATATATAAAATTTTGGATATCTGGTCTCTTTTCAAGTCCACCATTAGAAAAAGACACATTTGATAAAACAACTATATATAAAAATTATAAAATGTTATACTTAATATTCTACTTATCAACTAAATTAAAAGAAAGAATATTACAAAGTCAACAATAAGATGTTTGAAAAATATTTGACTTTTTAAAATTATTCAAGTCTAATAATTATAGAAGATGAGCGACCAAAGAAATGTGACGTGTCGCTAAAGTATATATTTTATGGATACATCTCTACAGCTAGACAGAGATGTGTTTTTTTGTTGTCTAATCTTCTTGTACTATTCTACTTATTTGTTCAATGTAAATTAAGCAAACAAATTCGTTTTTTTGAGAAAACAATTACATTTTTAAATAAATATTTAAATCTCATAACTTAAAAATTAAACTTCATAATTTTTTTTAATGAGAACAAATACAATAGGCTATAATAAAAAAATTTTCTAAAGAATTCAAAATTCCATATTAAAAGTGCCTAAAAATCCTTAAATATCAACGAAAAAAATTTTTCAGCCGTGCTTATTGAAATTAATCGTAAAAGGTTATAAAATAATGTAAAAGAAAGGATGTGATTGGAAAAAAGATTAACAAAAATATAATATAGTGTTTCCAAAAAAGTTGCCCTTCCATAAGGCAGTTTATGATAAATGTGCCTAATCTATATATGGAAGTGATATAAATGAATGAGAATTTTAATGAAAAAATAGGCTTGAATGTTAGTGAAGCAGCTAACATGCTAGGTATTAGTAAAAACTTCACAAAATATATAAAAAATGAGAAGGTAATCAAACCAGACAGCAAGGCACAGAAAATTTACGAATTGTATTTTGAAGGAAACCTTAACTGTGTTTGTATAGCAAAAGAATTAGGAGTAAGTCCACAATATGTATCAAAAGTTTTAAAAGGATATCCTAACTATAAAAAAGAAAAGGAAATA
Source organism: uncultured Clostridia bacterium (assembly GCA_948857205.1). GTDB lineage: Bacteria > Bacillota > Clostridia > TANB77 > CAG-508 > CAG-269. The sequence goes on along the minus strand of CAQPRV010000051.1, from coordinate 15,967 downwards.
AGAAGTGAGATAAAACATAAAAATTATCTTGAGAGAAAAAAGACAACTAGACAGTTAAGAACAAAAATTTTGAAGGAGAAAAAAGATTATGAACTAGAGTATTTAAGACACTTACAGTGGCAACATGCAATTGAAATGTCAAAAAAATACTTAGTCTAATTATGTTCAAAATATTGTTCCAAAAAATCAACTAAAAGCAAGCATTTATTAAAAGTAAATGACTTGCTTTTTAGTATGCCTAAAAAAAGATCATATTTATTTATGATGAGAATATTTTTTAAGAGAGGTGGTGTACTTGAATGAAGAAATAAACAAATCAAAAATACATAAAAACAAAAAGGATAAATTACCATTTGCAGTGTTTATAAGTCCTATGAATAAAGAGAAAGGAAGTAGTCAAGATTATAAAGAAATATTTACTGATATAATTTCGGATAGAATAAAAGAAAAATACAAATAAAAAGAACAAAAATTCGCAAAAGTATTGAAAAAATGTTCGACATATGATATAAATAGAATAAATAAAATAGATTTCGAGTTGTTTAGAAATTCATAACAACTTGAGGAAAAGAGGTAAAAATGGACGAGAATAAAATGCAATTAATAAACAGATTGTTTAATAATGAAATGATAAGAACAATATGGGATAAAGAGGAAGAAAAATATTATATCAGTATAATAGATATTGTTGGTGCAATATCAAAAAGTAATAGACCGAGAAAATATTGGAGTGACTTGAAAAATAATTTAATAAAAGATGGATTTGAAGTGTCCGAAAAAATCGGACAGTTGAAATTAAAATCACAAGATGGGAAATATCGTATGACAGATGTATGCGATATTGAAGGAATGTTTCGAATAATTGAGTCAATTCCATCAAAAAATGCAGAACCTATAAAACAATGGTTGGCTCATTTAGGAAAAGAAAGAATTGATGAAACTTTTGATCCTTCAATTTCATTGCAAAGAGCTATAGATTTATATCGTGCAAAAGGTTATGATGAAGAATGGATTGCCAAAAGAATAAAATCAATTCAAGAAAGGAAAAAATTGACTGATGTATGGAAAGAGAATGGAATAAAAGATAATATAGAATATGCAATATTAACAAATGAAATATACAAAGAATGGTCAGGAATGACAGCTAAAGAATATAAACAATATAAAGGATTACGAAAAGAAAATTTAAGAGATAACATGGATAATATAGAACTTATATTAACAGATTTATCTGAGGAAGCTACTAAAAGGCTTGCTGCAAAACAAAGACCTAATGGATTAAAAGAGAATATTAAAGTAGCTAAAATGGGTGGACATGCTGCAAAAGTTGCAAGAGATGATATTGAAAAAAATCTTGAAGAATCAGTTGTAACAAAGACTAATAAATTGAATTATAAATATATAGAAGAAAAAGAAGTTAAGAAGATTTCTGAAAACAAGAAAGATACAAGTAATGGATAGTATTTGTAGCTAACTTCATAGAAATAAAAAGTAATAAATAATTATTAGAAATGAGTGATTATATGGAAAAATACAAATATTTATTTGGCGACAGTAAAAAGAGTAAAATGAAGAATTATAATAAATTTTATATAATAACATTGGTTTTATTATTAATAAATTACATATTTTGGTTTTGGCAATTCAACTTTTGCACAATAGATACACATATAATAAGTTCATTGATATTAGCTATTCCAATTGTTTTAATATTATTAATTTATATAATAACCCAAAAAGAAAAATTAAAAAATAGTATTGGATTGGGATTTTCCATTGTATTAATCATAATATGTTTAATATTAAATTTTTTTATTCTTATTTTTGTTACGATAAAGGAAGGAACTTCTTACGAAAATAATCCTTTAAGATATAATCATATTCGTAGTATAGCAGGATATAAAAGTTTGACATATCAGTTCCCAGATAAGATACCTCAAAAATTATTACAGGGAAATAAAGTGGAATTTTATTATAGACCACAATTCTTACAAGGTGGATTTAATTTAGAGCTATTACTAGAAATGGAAAACAATGAAATTGATGATTATATAGATAAATATAAAACTGAAATTGAAGAGATAATTGAGGTTAGTACAGAAAATATAGATAATTTATATAGTAAATATGGAATATATAATCCTAGACTAATTGATTATAGAGACAAAGAGGAATTTTTTGTGGGTAATAAAATATATTTATTGGAAAGTAAATCATATAAGCCAGATGATTGGAATCATGGATATGTTGCTTATATGGCAAAAAATGAAAGATTAAAAAAATTATTACTTGTTACTGAAGTTTGGTAAAATGCTGTTGTAAAAAAATGGAATATAGTGTAGAATATATAATAGTTTATTAAGTATTTATATGGAGGACAAGCAATGGAAAGATGTATGTTATGTGGTAGGAAAATAAGCAATACAAGATATCATTTTGGAGTGGGGTGTTTAAAGAAAACATGTTTATTAATGAATATAGATGGCATAAAAAATTTAAATGGAGAAGCAGAACTTAATAAAAAAATAATGATACTTTGTAATAAGAAAAGATTACCTAAGGTACAAAGCAGTATGTTAACGAATAGATATTTAACATTAGAAATACTTAATGAAGTTCCATTAGAAGAATATAGTGCATATAAGAATGTATTACAACAAGACATAGACAAAATTGAAAAAACAACAAAGATTGAAGAATTGGAAAGTTTTAAACTTATTTCTTTAAAACAAGCAAATGAAATTAATAAGCAATATAAAAAACATAAAAGCTTTTTCCAGAAAATGATGAATGGTGAATATGATGTATTGCAGAATTTTACATTTGATATAATTAGATTTTCCTTTAGTAAATATTATAGTGACAAACCATATTTAAATGAAACAACACAAAGATCACAATATTTTATTTGGAAGAGTCTATCTACTACATTTAAACTAGCTGGATTCACATTTAGTGCTAAATGTTTAGAAAACTCATTGAAAAGAAACCCGCAAGATATGGAAATCACAAGTGGAAAAATAGTTACTAATATAAAAAAAGATGAAAATTTTATAGATAAAATCAACGAAATCATAAAAGAATACAATACAAAGACAAAATTGAATATAAAAGATATAATTAGATTTGATGATGGCGATTTATTATTAGCATTGCATGATGCAACATTAAATGTTATTGGAGAAAAACAGAGTAATAATAAATGGAAACTACAAATAGAGATAACAGATGTATATGATTTTACTGATTATAAAGAAATAGAAGAAATTATTGGTAGTAATAAAAGCCTTTTAGAAAGATTAGGAAATGTTGCTAACAATATTGCAATGATAAGTACAAGTTGTAATGTTGTTAGAGAGTATAATATAAAGATAAAATTTAATATAGATAATTGGGAAATATAAAATGAAGAAAGTAATGAAAACAAGGAGAGAAAAATAATGAATTGTTGTACGTGTAAAGGTAATTTAGAAGAAAAGAAAGTAAATTATGTAGTTAATTTAGAAGATACAATTATTATTATAAAAGGTGTTCCTGCAAAAGTATGTACTCAATGTGGAGAACAATACTTTGATGATGAAACAGCAGAAAATATTGAAAAAATTGTAAATCAATTAAAGCAATTAGCAACAGAAGTAACAATTGTAAATTATAAAGAAAAAGTTGCTTAATATTCAAATTCAATAAAGCCATTCCAAAAAAGTTAGAAAAAGTAAATGATAAAAAAGTTCTAAAATTTTAAGCAAAGCCTTGAAATTTTAGAACTTTTGACGTATAATAGCAACAATAAAACATTGAATAAAACAAAGTGTTATTGATACATGCTTAAGCTATAGGAAACGAAGTGACGTACAGCTTAAGTATGCGAATGTTACAATTTCTAATAGCTTTGCTATGTAGAAATTGTAACATTCGCTTTAAAAAATGGAGGTAATCTATGAAAAAATCTAACGAAGAAAAAAGAGTAGTAATATATTGTAGAGAAAGTAGGGATGACTACGGAGAAAACTATGAAAGAATAGAAACACAAAGAGATTTACTTGTGAAATATTGTAAAAGTCATGGATACACAAATATAGTAGATATCATAATGGATGATGACAAAAGTGGAACAGACTTCAGCAGATTTGATGATATAAAAGAAAGAGCAAAGAACAGGGGGATAGATGTAATAGTATTCAAAAACTCTGCAAGACTTGGAAGAAATCAAAGAGAAGCATTAGAATTTGTAGAATATTTAGAAGAGCAAGGCGTAGAAATCATATTTGAAGATGAACAATACAATGAGGAAATGTTTGGTTTATATGCATGGTTTAATGAAAGAAGAGCAAGAGATGATAGTAAAAATATAAGAAGAAATTTAAGACACAAAATTGAAGAAGGAGACTTACTCATTAAAGCAATATATGGATATAACAAAGATGGCAAACAATTAGTGATAAATGAAGAAACAGCATCAGTGGTACAAGAAATCTTTGAATTATATTCTAAAGATTGGGGGTATCAAAAAATAGCAACTTATCTAAATAAAAAAGGAATTCCTACACCATCTCAAAGCAGAGGGTTCGCAAATGCAAAACAAACAGGAAACTGGAAAGCACAACACATTGTAAGAATACTAGATGACAGAAGATACATTGGGGATTATGTTGGAGGACATACAGAAAAGTTAAGTTTTAAATCAAAGAAAACTAGAGTAAAATCACAAGAAGAATGGACAATTATAGAAAATCATCACGAGCCAATTATTGATAAAGAACTATTTGAAAAAGTACAAAAAATCAGAAAGAAAAGAAAAAGAGAAAGCGATAAATATAACAATGGATTTAAATTTGTAGATGTAGAAAATAACTTGTATTCAGGTCTTTTATATTGTGGAAGATGTGGAACAGCTATGTATAAAAGAAAAGGAAGTACAGGAAGTAGAAAAAGACCAGATAGTTACTTGTGTAAAAAATATAGCAATGAGGGAGCAATCAAAGAAGATATAAGAAAAGATTATGGGTGCAAACCACACAGAATGAGAATTGAATACTTAGACAAAATCGTAAATGCATACATAGACAATTTAGTAAGTAACCCAGAATTTAAAAGCTTTGTTATGGACAATATAAAGGCAATTAGCACAAATAAAGTAACACTAGAAAAAGAATTAAATAAATCAAAGCAAACTTTAGAAAAACTAGAAAAACAATTTAAACAAGTATATGAGGATAAGTTAAATGATTTAATTCCTGAATTTATATACAGAGATAAAAAACAAGAATTAGAAAAGAAAATAAAAAATGAGAAAGAAAAATTGCAAGAAACAGAAAGCAAATTTAATACGTTAAATAAACTGGAAGACAAAGAAGATTTAATATTTAAAGCAATAGATGACATTAAGAAAAATGGACTAACCAAAGAGGAATTATCAAGACTATTTGATAAAATCGTAGTATTTGATAAACAAGAAATTACGGAAGATATTAAACAAGAATATAATTTAACAGATGAAATGTATCAAGAACTCTATGAAAATGGAGGGCTAGCATTCCACTTAAAATTCATGTACCCACAAACTATCACAAACAGGAGGTTGTGATATTGGAACAAGACCAATAGATTTACATTTAAAAGCCTTTGAAAAAATGGGAATAAATATTAGTAAAAACTATGGAAATATCACATGTAGTTGTGATAAAATAACAGGAGAAAAAATTGATTTTGATTTTCCAAGTGTAGGAGCAACAGAAAATGCAATACTAGCATCATGTTTATCAGAGGGAACAACAATAATAACAAATGCAGCAAGAGAGCCAGAAATAATAGACCTTCAAAACTTTCTAAACAAAATGGGAGCAAAAATAAAAGGAGCAGGATCAAATCAAATAGAAATAACAGGAGTAAAAAAACTAAAGGACGTAAGTTATAATATAATGGCAGACAGAATAGAAACAGGAACTTTTTTATGCTTATGTGCAATGACAGGAGGAAATATCAAATTAAATAATACAAATAGTGAAGCAATAATATCAGTAATAGATAAACTAGAAGAAACAGGATGCAAATTCAATATAAAAAAGGAAGAAATACAAATAGAAGCACCAAAAAAACTAAAAGCAGTAAATATAAAAACCATGCCATATCCAGGATTCCCTACTGATTTACAATCTATTTTTTCAACAACAATGACTATAGCGAAAGGAACATCAATAATAGTAGAAAACATATTTGAAAATAGATACAAATATACACAAGAATTAATAAGAATGGGAGCAAAAATAAATGTAGAAGGAAAAACAGCAATAATAAAAGGAGTAAGAAAACTATATGGAGCAAAGGTAAAAGCAACAGACTTAAGAGGAGGAGCATCTTTAGTAATGGCAGGAATAGTAGCAAAAGGAACAACTCAGGTTGAAAATATAGAATATATTAAAAGAGGGTATGAAAAATTTGACACCAAATTACAAAAACTAGGTATTAATATAATAGAAAATTAAAAAAGAGGGTGTAAAGAAATATCACTTACACCCTAATATAAAATTAAAAAGCAAAAAAGGAGGGATTCATCATATGGCAAGAAAAATAAAAGAAGAAGATTTTGATTTTTATTATAAAAATAATGGACAAGATATTGAAGAACAGGAAACAAAGAAAAAAAGAACAGAAAGAGAAAAAAGAATAAAAAGTAAAAGACAAGAAAGCAATTTTGATACAGAAGATGAAACAGTAATACAAATGACAAATAAAAACAATTTAAAAAAAGAAGACATAAGAAGAAAGAAGGAACAAAGAAATAAAAGAAAAAAAGAAAAAAGAATTAGAAGAATAAAAATAGTAATAGAAATAATAATATTTTTGGGAGCAATAGCTGGAAGCAGTATTTTTGCTATGACATCACCAATTTTCAATATAAAAGACATTAAAGTATCAAATAATCAAATTGTAAGTAGTGAAGAAATAATTAGTTTATCAGAATTAAAATCAGAAGAAAACATATTTAAATTTAATAAAAATATCACAAAAGAAAAAATCAAGGAAAACGCATATATAGATACAATAAAAATACATAGAAAACTACCAAGTACATTAGAAATAGAAGTAACAGAAAGAGAACCCAAATTTAGTGTAGAACATTTGGGAAAATATGCTTATATTAGTACACAAGGATATATTTTAGAGATATCAGAAGACAGTAAAGGATTAGTAATTATACAAGGAGTTACAACAGAGGAAGAAGATGTAGTAGCAGGGAAAAGACTAAATAATCATGATTTAGTTGCTTTAGAAACTGTAATAAAAATAATGTATATAATAAAAGAAAATAATTTAGAAGGAAAGGTCAATACTATTGACATTAGTGACAAAAATGACTATATTTTATATATGAGCGAAGAGAAAAAGAGAATACATTTAGGAGACAATTCAAATTTAGGAAATAAAATGTTATATGCAATATCAATAATGGAAAAAGAAAAGAATAATGAAGGAGACATCTATGTTAATGGAGATTTAAATAACAAATTTCGTTCATATTTTAGGCAAAAAGTATAAAAAAAGAGGTAACAAAAAGTGAATAAAAAAGTAATTAGTTTAGTATTAGGATTAATGTGTTTTACCTTAACACTTTGTATTTGCATACAAATAAAAACAGTAAAAGAATCAAATTCAACTATAAGTCAAAATCATGAAGAAAATAACCTAAGAGCGGAAGTATTAAGGTACAAAGAAAGATATGAAAATAAATATAAAGATTTAGAAAGAGCAGAAGCAGAGTTAGAGAAGGAAAGACAAAATTCTACACAGAACAATAAAGAATTAGAGCAAAAAGAAGAAGAAATAAAAAAAGGAAACAAAATTATTGGAGCAACAGATGTAACTGGTCCAGGGGTCATAGTAACCTTAAGTGATAGTAAAAAAGACTCAAGTACAGTATTAAATCCAAATGAATTAATAGTACATGATGTAGATGTATTAAGTGTAATTAATGAGTTAAAAAATGCAGGAGCAGAAGCAATATCAATAAATGACCAAAGATTAGTTCCAACAAGTAGTATATTATGTGGAGGAAATATTATAGATATAAATGGAGAAAAAGTAGGAGCACCATTTATTATAAAAGCAATTGGCTTACCAGAGCAATTATCTGCATTATCAAGACAAGGTGGATACTTAGAACTACTAAAAGATGCAAGTGTTGGTGTAGAACTTAAGAAATCTAACAATATTACAATACCAAAATATACAGGTGTAATTTCATACAAATATGTAACAAATAGCAAATAGGAGGAAAATATGAAGACAAAATTAAAAAAAGGTAAAATAACAATGATTATTACAATTGGAATAGCATGTTTTGCACTAACTTTAGTTATGTCAATGCAATTTAAAATTGTAAATGAAACAGACATAACATCAATAGAAAACATGAGAGAAGCGGAACTTAGATCAGAACTAGCTAATTGGAAGTCTAAATATGAAGAAACAAATGAAAAATATGAAGAAATTACATCTAAAATAGAAGAATATAAAAAAACAAGACAATCAAATGAAGAAACAGGAAAACTAGTAGAAGAAGAACTTGAACAAATAGATATGACAATGGGAAAAACAGATGTACAAGGAGAAGGAATAGAAGTTACACTTAAAGAAACAAGTAATGAAGAAACTAGTGATATAAATTCAGATGATTTATTATTAATAGTAAATGCATTAAAATCAGCAGGAGCAGAAGCGATATCAATAAATAATGAGAGAATTATAAATATGTCAGACATAGTAGATATAACAGGTGCATATATAAAAGTAAATGGACAAAGAATATTACCTCCATACATAATAAAAGCAATAGGAAATCAATCTTATTTAGAAAGCATATTAGTAGGAAATGGAGGACATGTAGACAAAATGAAAAAACTAGGACAAGATGTAAGTATAAATAAATCAAACAAAATAAAAATACCAAAATATAATAAAAACATAAAAATTAAGTACATTCAATAAAAATAGGAGGAATAAAAATGATTTTTATAGCAATATTAATAGGATGTATAGCAGGAGCAGTAATAGGAATAAATGCACCAATGATTTCCTATACATATTCAAGTTATTTAGCAATAGCGATTATAGCAGCTTTGGATTCAGTATTTGGTGGAATTACTTCTGTAATAAATAAAAACTTCAACTTAAAAATATTTGTAACAGGATTTTTTGGAAATGCAATTTTAGCAATATTATTAACAATACTAGGGCAAAAATTAAATGTAGACATATATTTAGCAGCAATAGTAGTATTTGTAGGAAGAATGTTTGTAAATTTAGCAATAATAAGAAGATACTATGTAGATAAATGGTCTAATATGTTAAAAGAAAATAAAAAAGCTAAAAAAGAAAGTAATTAAAAAAATAGGCAGGACAAAATCCTGTCTTAAAAAATGATAAAAGGGAAAAAGAATTATTACAAAAATATTACAAGATTATTACAAAAATATAACGAATTCTATTGACATTTTTTTTAAAATGTAATATATATAAACTTAGAGAAATTATACTAATAAATGGAGGAATTAACTTGGCAATAGGAGATATCATAGTAGGTATTGACATAGGAACAAGTAAAGTCTGTACAGTTGTAGGGGAAGTAAACAACTTTGGACAAGTAGAAATCATATGTAATACCTCATATAAATGTAATGGGCTAAAAAAAGGAAAGATAATAAATGAAGAAGAAATCTGTCTATGCATAGCAAAAACAATAAAAAATGCCGAAGAAGAAACAAACCTAAAAATCAATTCTTCATATGTAACCATCCAAGGAAAATATGTAACAATAGTCCAAAATAGTATAACAAAAGAAGTAAAAGATAAATATTCTGGAATATCTATAAAAGACGTACAAAATGCAATGTTACAAGTAAAAGACATAGAAATTCCTGATGAAAAAACCTTAATTGATATAGTGCCTGATAAAATTACACTAGAAAATGGAACAGTAGTAAAAGACCCAGTAGGAAACCTAAGTTCACACTTCACGATAAGTGCACAAGTTATATTAGCAGAAAAAGAATATGTTAGACAATTAAACAACATCTTCAAAAAAGTAGGATTAGAAATAGATGGAATAGTACCAATAGCATTAGCAGAAAGAAACTTAGTATTAGACAAAAACGAATTACATGACAATATAATGCTATTAGACATAGGAGCTGGAAATACAGAAATAGGAATATTCGAAAGTTCAACCTTCATGTATACAAACTCAATACCAGTAGGAGGAGACAACATAACAAACGATATAGCCTTTGTATTAAATATTTCAGAAGAAGAAGCAGACAAACTAAAAAGACAATATGGATTAGCATTAAAATCCTTCATAGACAATGATAATGACATAATTCTAAACACATCAAAAGACGATAACAAAAATAGAATAATAAAAAGTTCTGAACTAATAGAAATAATAGAAGCAAGAATAGAAGAAATATTCTCAATAGTAAATAAAGACATAACAAATCAAGGGGTAAAACAAAAAATAAACAATGTAATACTAACAGGACAAGGGATAGTAAACATAAATAAAAGTGACGTCGCAGGAAAAATAAACTTAAACATACCAGTAAAAATATCAACAGGAAGACTAATAAGTACAGTGAAAGCAACGTACAGAACAAGTTATGCCTTAGTAAGATATGTTGCAGCAAGACCATTTGCCAAAACAGTATCAAGTGATATAGACTCACAAAATAGCGAAAGTTTTATCAAGACAATATTTGAAAGAGTAAAAGAATTCTTTTATTCATAAAAAAATAGAAAATTAAATCAAAAAAGAAAAAAGATAATAGTTTTAGAAAGGGAGGAAAAACTAAATGATGGAATACAATGACGATAATAATTACGCGATGATGGATGGAGCAGCAACAATAAAAGTTATAGGTGTAGGAGGAGCAGGAAACAATGCAGTAAATAGAATGATAGATGCAGGAATAAAAGGAGTTGACTTTATTGCTGTAAATACAGATAGACAAGCTCTTCAAACTTCAAGAGCAAATACAAAAATACAAATAGGGGAAAAAATAACAAGAGGATTAGGAGCTGGAGCGAACCCAGATATAGGAGCACAATCAGCAGAAGAAAGTAAAGCAGAAATATCAGAAGTATTAAGAGGAGCAGACATGGTATTTGTTACTGCTGGAATGGGCGGAGGAACAGGTACAGGAGCTGCACCAATTGTAGCACAAGCAGCAAAAGAAATGGGAATACTAACAATAGGGGTAGTTACAAAACCATTTACCTTTGAAGGTAAAAAAAGACTATCACAAGCTGAAAGAGGAATAGAAAGTCTAAAAGGAAAAGTAGATACTTTAGTAGTAATACCAAATGACAAATTATTACAAATAATTGATAGAAAAACCTCTATAATAGAAGCTTTTAAAATGGCAGATGACATACTAAGACAAGGTGTTCAAGGAATATCAGATTTAATAGCAATACCAGGACTAGTAAATCTAGATTTTGCAGATGTAAAAACAATAATGCTAAATCAAGGAATGGCACATATGGGAGTAGGTAGAGCAGCAGGAGAAAATAGAGCTGAAGATGCAGCAAAAGAAGCAATACAAAGTCCATTATTAGAAACTTCAATAGAAGGAGCAAAAGGAGTAATAATAAACATTACAGGTGGAGAAGACTTAGGATTACACGAAGTAAACACAGCAGCAGAATTGGTACAACGTAGTGTAGATCCAGAAGCAAATATTATATTTGGTACTGTAACAGACCCTAGCATGTCAGACGAAATACAAATAACTGTAATAGCAACAGGTTTTGAAAAAGGAGTACACACATCAAATGTAGGAGTAGAAAACATAGTTACAAAAACATGGGAAAAGAAAATAAACTCAATTCCAGCAAGCACAGAAACAAACTCATCACAAAATGACTTAGATATTCCATCATTTTTAAGAAAAAATAAAAATAAAAATATGTAATAAAAATGAGACAATTAGGACAAACCTAAATTGTCTTATTTTTTTATACTTAAAGATAATAATAAATAATTATAACCTTTGGGGAGTGCTCAGTATAAAAAAATAATATAAATTATATTTTTAAGCAATTGATTTAACATTCTTTCTATGTGAGGAAAATGGACAAAAATAATTCAAAATTAGACAATAGTAAGGAGATTTAAATCTGATATTGTCGATTATTTCTTTTTTTCGCCAGTAAGAAAAGACAGATTTTTTAAATATAAAGTAGTAAGATTAATTAGCAGGTGATATCATGACAATTTATTTAGATGTAGTATTAATTGAAAATCTAATAATGAATTACATCATTTTATATGCAACAGGAATTATACTTAAAAATAAAATAAAACCTTTACGAGTTACATTAGCAAGCTTATTGGGAGCTATTTATTCAATTGTAGCATATACAGATATATTAGAAGTTTACTCAAGCCTAATATTGAAAATAATATTATCAATAATAATTGTGTATATTGCATACAATCCACAAAATGTTAAACAATTGTGGAAACAAATATTAATATTTTATATGACATCATTTGTATTTGGAGGAGCAGCCTTTGCTTTAATATATATAGTAAAGCCTCAAGAAATATTTATGAAAAATGGATTATTTTTAGGTACATATCCTTTAAAAACAGTATTAATAGGAAGCATGCTTGCATTTTTTTTAATTATTACATCCTTTAAAATTGTAAAAACAAAGATATCAAAAAAAGATATGTTCTGTACAGTTAGAGTAAAGCTAAACAACAAGATTATTGAAACACAGGTAATGATAGATACAGGAAATTTACTTAAAGAACCTATAACAAACACGCCAGTTATAGTTTTAGAACATACACTTTTATTTGAAATTGTTCCAAAAGAAATATTAAATAATTTGGAAAATATATTAGGAGGTGATTTTAGTAAAATACCAGATAATATAAAAAATGAATATATATCAAAACTGAAATTAATTCCGTTTTCTTCGTTAGGAAAGCAAAATGGAATGTTATTAGGTCTTAGACCAGATTACATAGTTATTGTAAATGAAGAAAACGAAAAAAAAATAGAAAATGTAATAATAGGTATCTATAATAAATCCTTAACAAAGAGAGGTGAATATAGAGGATTAATAGGTGTGGAATTATTATAAAAAAGGAGTGAGTTTATGAAAATTGTTGATTTATTAAAAAATAGCATAAATAATATATATGCCAAATATCTAAATGATAAAGATGAAATAGAATATCTACCTATTTTTTATATAGCAGGAAGTCAGACTTTACCACCACCATTATCTCCAGAAGAAGAAAATGAACTCATAAATAAATTATCTTCTGAAGATAATTTACAAGTAAGACAAACCTTAGTAGAAAGAAATCTAAGACTAGTTGTATATATAGCAAAAAAGTTTGAAAATACACGGAGTTGGAATAGAAGATTTAATATCCATAGGAACAATAGGATTAATGAAAGGGGTAAATACCTTTAATTCAGACAAAAAAATTAAGTTAGCAACCTATGCATCAAGATGTATTGAAAATGAAATATTAATGTTTTTAAGAAAGAATAATAAAATTAAAGGGGAAGTATCGATAGATGAACCTTTAAATAAAGATGGTGATGGAAACGAATTATTACTATCAGACATATTAGGAACAGAACCAGATATTACATCTAGAAATATAGAAGATGAAGTTGATAAAACCTTGTTAAGAGCATCCATTCAAAAACTTAATAATAGAGAAAAAGACATTATGGAGATGAGGTTTGGATTCAAAACAGGAAAAGAAAAAACTCAAAAAGAAGTTGCAGATGAATTACGGTATATCACAAAGCTATATATCAAGATTAGAAAAAAAGATAATTGGTAAAATGAAAAAAGAAATTAGTAGTAAAATAGGATAATTCCTTAAAATCTAAAATCAGTTTATCAAAGTAAATAAAATATGAGAATAAATAAATCTTTTTTGGAAATACTTTTAATAAGTATTTTTGAAGGAGGTTTTTCTTTTGATAAACAACAAAGTAGAGATATGTGGAGTCAACACATCAAAATTACCCTTGTTAAGTAGAAAAGAAAAAGAAGAACTATTTATAAAAATAAAAGCAGGAGATGAAGAAGCAAGAAACATATTTATTAATGGTAATCTAAGATTAGTACTAAGTGTGATACAAAGGTTTTATGGAAGAGGAGAAAGTGCAGATGATTTATTTCAAGTAGGTTGTGTAGGATTAATAAAAGCAATAGATAATTTTGATTTAAGTCAAAATGTTCAATTTTCAACCTATGCTGTACCTATGATAATTCGGTGAAGTAAAAAGATATCTAAGAGACAATAATAGTATACGAGTTAGTAGATCTGTAAGAGATCTTGCATATAAGGCTATACAATTTAAAGAAAGATATACAAAAGAACATGGGAGAGAGCCAAATATAGAAGAAATCGCAAAAGAATTAGGAGTAGAAAAAGAAGATGTAGCCTTTAGTTTTAATGCAATACAAGATCCAGTATCTTTACAAGAACCAGCATATAATGATGGAACTGATAGTATTAATATTATGGAACAAGTAAAAGATAGTAAAAATACAGATGAACTATGGGCAGAAAACATGACAATAAAAGAGGCTCTACAAAAATTAAATGATAAAGAGAAAATGATTATTACAAAGAGATTTTTTGATGGTAGAACACAAATGGAAGTTGCCGATGAAATTGGAATATCGCAAGCACAAGTGTCTAGACTAGAAAAAAGTGCAATTCAACATATAAAAAGATTATATAAATAATTATAAATAAAGAAATTTTATAGTATTAACAAAATGTTGTAAAAGACATGTAATTTTAAATTAAAAAAAGAAATAAAAAATAAACCTTATTTGGTTTATTTTTTTAAAATTTAGAATATAATGAAGAGAGGAGTAAATATTATGCAAGATAAAGGTTTAGATTTTAAACATAAAGAAGTTGTTAATATTACAAATGGAAAAAGACTAGGTTATGTGCAAGATGTTTGTGCTGATTTAGAAACAGGAACTATAACACATATAATTGTCCCTGGTAGTAATAAAATATTTAATTTATTTTCTTCAAATAACGATATAGTTATAGAATGGAAAGATATAAAATGTATAGGTGATGATTTGATTTTAGTAGAAATATAAATTGAAAAATCAAATTAAATTTATTAAAGACTAACTAAATAATATTTATCAATTTATCAATTTTTCAGTTATCTAACATTATGATAAGAAATAATAGGAATATAGATAAAATATATCTAAAAAAGAAGCCTTTTAAGTAATATTTTTAGTTATTTTGATTGTCTTTAAAAGCTCTTGCATATTGATGAAGAAATTTATAATGAACCTAAATGCTTTTTACTTAACTTAATTATAAAGTTGGAAAAAAATCTATATATAAAAAGATAAAAAAGTATTGACAAAGGTGTTTTAAAATGTTATTATAAAAAAGCATTAAGCGATAATAAAAGCAATAAAATATAAATTACAAAAAAATAAAAAAATATATTGACATAATGCAAAAAAAATGTTATTATAAAAAAGTACTTAGCAATAGACAAAAAAATTAAAAAAGAACTTAAGAATTAGTAATAATAATTGCATATCATGAATACAATATAAAAGTAATTACTAGTTTTTTATTTTGCTCAAAGAAAATTTAATAAAATGTCAAAAAGTGTTGACAAAATGAAAAAAGTATATTATAATACAAATCGTTCCGCACAAGGAACAAAAAAGTACATTGAAAAGTAAACAATAAAATCCTTTAGAGAATAAACCGAAGCGGTACCGAAAAGGGTGTAAGGTTTGAAAAAACTTTGCATAAAAAAGTACCGAACAAGTAAATTTTTAAAAGGAACAGAGATTGAGAAAAAATAGAAAATGTAGAGGTGAGATAGTGAAAGGAAGCATTTTTTTGGATACTACGAAATTAGAAAAAATA
>CAQPRV010000050.1 GCA_948857205.1 uncultured Clostridia bacterium | reverse complement strand
TCTAACTTAAACTTAAAAGGTATATGGATACCAGTAGAAATATTAACAGATAAAAAGTTAAGTGATAAAGAAAAAACAATATATGCAATAATAATTTATTTAAGCAAAGAAAATCAATATTGTTTTATAACAAATAAAACAGTTTCTCTACCATCTAGTGTCATAGCAACAAAAGGAAGTGATGGAAAATGGACATTTTCAAACTAGAAAAAATAGAATAAATAAAAACAGAGAAAAGCGAGCTATGTCAGAGTTAAAAATCTGGTAGCTCGCTGAATTATTTTAAATTTCTTTTGCATAATCCATTATACGAGATTATGCTTGAAGATAAACTATTTAAATTGGTTTCTCCTTAGAATAGAACAAATTTATGAAATAAATTTATATATAAGGTATTTTAGGAAAGTGAGCATAATTTTTCTATTTTAAGAATTTACACTAACAGTATTATCAGCACCTATTTTATAATATTGTGCTATTAGTTCATCTAATTCTATACTTATTTTATATGTTACTTCATAATCTTCACCGTTTTCTATACTTTTATTTAATTTATCCCTTAATTTACATATTTCATCATTTAACATACCTTTTTCTCCTTTATTTTTGTCTTCTTTTGTATAATAATAAATTATCACAATTTTGCCTTAAAAGTCAAGTATTTCAGCTATATTTTTAAAACTTTTGTAAGACACCTTTCATTCAGTTTCGACATTATGAGACAGTAAAAAACGGCATTTATCTTTTTATATAAATAATACCGTTTTTACAACATTTTGAATTATCTTATTTTTAAACATTTTTTCTAATTTTTCACAATAGATATTACCATTTTCTCCTCTTTAAAAACATCTTTTAACAATTGTTCTAAATATTCTACATTTATTGTTTCTATTTCATCTAAATAATCAAAACTATTTATTCCTTTAAAATAATCCGATAAAACTATTCTCGAAATATCTACAATATCATTATATTGCTTAATATAATTACCATAAAACATTTTTTTAATTCTATTAAAATCTTCTTCCTTTATTCCATTTTGTTTTAAATTTTCAATCTCTTTTTTAAATTCTTCGTATATCAATTCAGGATTTCCTGATTGTCCCATTACTAGTATGTGTGCATATGTTCTTCCAAATTCATAATCAATAGTTGGTGGAGTTAACATTGTCCCATCTTTATATAATCTTTGATATAAATTAGAACTTGTTCCTACTAATAAGTTTAAAAGCATCGTTACTCCTAAGTGTTTCTTAATTATTTCATTTTTATTTTCTAAACTACTATCAATTACTTTATCTTTTATTCCAATTGCATATAAAGGTCTACTTACTTCAAGTTTCTGTTCTATATTTTTTTGTGCTATTTCATCTGGCTCTTCTGGATAAACTCTTTTTATTGTTCCATTAGATTTCTTATCAATTAACCTTTTCTTTACTTCTTCTAATATTGAATTTGGTTCAAAATCTCCTGCTATAATTAATAACATATTTGATGGATTATAGAAGGTATTATAGCATTTGTATAAAATTTCTTTGTCTATCTTTTCTATTGTTTCTATTGTTCCAGTTATATCTATTTTTATAGGATTATTATGATACATTGCTTTCATTACATTTAAATAAACTCTCCAATCTGGATTGTCATCATACATCATTATTTCTTGTCCAATGATACCTTTTTCTTTTTCTACATTTTCGTCTGTAAAATAAGGATGTTGAACATAATCCATTAATTCATCCATTGCTTCATAAAAGTTGTTTGTACCCTCAAATAAATATGCTGTATGATCATTTGTTGTATATGCATTTGCATCTACTCCTAATGATGTTAAAACATCTAAACTATTAGTTCCATTTGCTTGTTCAAATAATTTATGCTCCAAAAAGTGTGCAACCCCATTTGGAACTGTGGTTTCTTGTTCTTCACCTGGAACAAAAAACACACTATCATTTGATCCATAATTTGTTCCCCATATCATATATTTTTTTTCTATCCCCTTTTTAGGAATTATCATTACTGTCAGTCCATTATCTAGTTTTTCTTTATATATCTTTTCTTTAAGTTTCAAGCTCTCTATAACTTGCATTAATTTTCCTCCATTCTCTTTTTATTTATTACACATTTTTAATTTTTTAAAAAATATATAGTATTTATACTTACTTTATTTGCGATATTTATAACATCTTCCTTTGTTACGTTTTCTATTTTTTTAATATATTCGTCTATTGTTACATCTTCTTTACAAAGTTCTTGAGAGAAATAATAACTTATTTGTGTATCTTGTTCATCTTTAACTGTTTTTATTGTGTCTATTATTCCTGTCTTGACATTATTTAAATCTTCACCAGAAAATTTTTCATCTTTCATATCTTGAATTTGTACTCTAACTAAATCTAATGCTTTTTCATAGTTTTCAATATCTATTCCACAATTTATAATTATATTACCTTTATGTCTCATATAGTTTGAACTGGCTACATATGCTAAATGTGCTTTTTCCCTGACATTTTGAAATAGCTTTGAATTTGCTGTTCCTCCTAATAATGCATTATATACTAAGGTATCATATCTTAATTCAGGATCTTCAATATTTACATCTAATCCAATTAAAAGCTTTCCTTGTGATACATCCATTGATTCTGTAATAATATTTTCTTCTTTTTTGTCTTTTTTTAACGTTATTGGAATCTTGTATTTTGCTTCTCTAGCTTGTAGCTTTTTTATATTCTCATTTTTTTCTATAACTTCTTCTATTTTTTCATCTATTAAACCTGATATAAATATGTCTATTTTTGCATTTTGAATTAATTGTTGATAATACTCATATAAATTTTTTCCATTTATCTTTTCTAAGTCTTCTATATATCCAAATTTATATAATCCATATGGTTCATTTTTATACATCTCTTCTATACATCTTTCAAAGGCATATCTTGCTTTGCTATCTATTTTTCCTTCAATTATTTTTTGTATGAAATTTTTCTCTTGTTCAACATATTCATTTTTAAATTCGTTATTCTCTACATATGGATTAAATGCTATTTCTAATATTTTTTCTAAAGATTTTTCTAATAAATTTTCTTTTTTATCTGGTAGGTAGTTGTCATTTATTGTTTCTATATAAAATTTTATGACTTGATTATCTCCTATTTTATCTATTCCACTGTCATAAGATGCACCATACATTTCTTCCATTTGTTTACTAATCTCTTCTTGTGTTGTCATATTTTTAGTTCCTCTTCTTAAAATAGTTGATATTAGTGCATTTTTTGTTATGTTTTCTCTTGTTAATTCACTTGATATGAATAATGCTATTAGATTTGTTTTGAATTTATCACTTTTTATCATGTGTAACTTAATTCCTGGCTTTATTTCTTTTTTTATATTTTCCATTTTTACTTATCATTCCTTTCTTTTTTTGTGCAAGCTTTTATTTAAAACTCTAATATATGGTTTTATAATTTAAGCTAACTTGTTTTTCTTTTAATTATTATTAACATTTTTTCGTTTTTTATTAGATTTATCTTTCTTTTATATATTAATATTTTTTATTAATTAAATCAAATTACTTTTTTCCCATAAAAGCAAAAATGGAAGTATTAGGTATATATTTCCTCCCTAATACTTCCATTTTTTTACTTTATTAGAATTTTCTTTTTCGTGCAGCCTCTGATTTTTTCTTTCTTTTTACACTAGGTTTTTCGTAGTGCTCTCTTTTACGTACTTCTTGAATAACTTGATCTCTAGCACATTGTCTTTTAAATTTTCTTAAAGCATCTTCTATATTTCCATTATTAACTTTTATTTCTGACATTTTATTCCCCTCCTTCCAGCCCATACACACTGTATGTGGGATAACTTCTATAACGTGTTCATTATACCTTAAATGCCCTTGCTTGTCAATAGTTTATTCACTAGTATTTGATTACTATTTTAATCCTAAAGTAATAAATCTTACAATTTTATTATCTACACTAGTTATATCTTCTTCTCTAATATTATCTAAGTTCCAAATATTGTTGTCAAAACCTAATGTATTGGTATAGAAATCTTTAGTTAGTAATTCTGAATTTGTAGCTGATTTAATTCCTTCTATGTCATCACTTGCGATTCCATTTGCTTCTGCATTTTCATAGCAATTTTGGAAAGTTGCTACTGCTCCTTCTGCTACTGTCGCTATAAACTTGTTAATTGGATTGCCATTTTGTTCTAGTTTATGAATCATAGCTGAATTTTTAACTGTTAATTTTCCATCTCCTACTTTGGCAACAAATCCACCCCAAGTTTCTGCATTGCTAGCTGAACCACAACTTACATGCATATTGGCTATTACATTTTCAATGGTAACATCTCCTTTGGTTAAAGACACTACCCCACCATTTTGTATAGCATTTCCATATATCTCTCCTTGTACATAACAATTCTTAATACTTCCGCCTGTTTTAACAGCAACCATTGCTGCCATTTGACTACCAAAGTTTCTACCATTTAGATACGCTTTTTCAATATGAATATTTTCATAAGTACAATTCTCATCTTCTAAAATCATTGCAGAAACACTAATCTTTCCTAATACAACCATATTGGTAAATTTCATATTTGAAAATGTTGCATTTGTTGCTTTTAGTGCAAAAGCTGATACTTGAGTTCTATATGGATTACTTTTACTCCAATCAATAAATCCATTTTTCCATTCTACTCCATAAGCATAGTCTTTCATTTTTAGTCTATCTACTTTTCCTGAAAAATGTTCAAATAGTGTTGCATTTGCTAGGTTAGAAATAGTATGGTTATTACCTCTAATTTCTCCAAAAAATTCTCCTGATATTACTGCCCATGATCCTTTCAAATCATACTTAATATTAGAAAAGTCTATATCTTCTTCGATGGTAAATATAGCATCTGGATGTGCTTGTAACAATTCTTTAAATTCTTCTGCAGAATGTATTGCATAAGTATCTACCTTATTGATTAGTGTTTTTTCATTTGGATCCCAATTCTTTAGTTTTGGAATACATTCTTGGCTTACATAGCTTAAATCCCAAACTTCGGTATCAAATCCTAAGGTATTACTATAAAATGCTCTATCGGTAATATTTTGTTTGGTTGCCACACTTATTTTTCCTGTAAAGTCAATACCTTCTCTTGTTAAAGTTGAAATTCCTGTGTTTTCTTCGTATTCGTAATTTCCTTCAAAACCTTCAAACTGGTCATTTGCAGTTCTTCCATCGAATTTGTATTGTTTCATTTGATTTCCTAATGCTATATTATTCTTAACAATACTATTTGTCTCTGCTTTTCCTATAAATCCTGAAACTCCTGCATTACCAAGTGCTTTTAATGTACTAAAACAATTTATAACACTAGATTGTCTTAAAATTCCAACGAGTCCACCTATATCTTGATTTCCTTTAGCATCTCCTAGAGAATAACTATTTTCAATGATTGTGTTGTTAATTACTTCTCCTATCAATCCTCCACAAGCAGATCCTGTTGCTGCTATTATTCCATTACTACTACTTGCTTTGATATGAGATGTTCCTACATAACTAACTAGTATTCCTACTCGACCAGCTCCTGTTATATTTCCTCCAATAATATGCACATTTTCTAAATCACTAGAGGTCATTGTACCAATTAAGCCACCTGTATTATTGTTTTTATTGGTTACTGTAATATCTTTTGCTACTAGATTTCGTATTTCTACTTTGTCTGCTATTTTAGCAAATGCTCCTACGTCTGTTTCATTTTTATTGATATTACTTCCTTCTAATTTTAAATTAGTAAGTTTTGCATAACGAATGGTATGGAAGATTGGAACAGTATTTCCTTTTAAGCTATGATTTTTTCCATCTATTTCTCCTATGAATTCACCACTAATTATGGTTGTTGTACTTTCTAAGTTAGATAAGTCAATATCATTTTCTAATGTAAAGTTTTCATCTGGATATTGTGTTATTAACGTTTGGAATTCTTCTTCTGTACGTATTGTATGAACTGGTATTCCAATTTCGACGCTATCATTTGGGTCATTATTTTTTAATGTTGGTGTCTTGTGAGACTCTATTGTGCTAAAGTCCCAAATATCTTCATTCCAGCCTAAAGTATTGGTATAGAAGTCTTTACTTGTTACATTTTGTCTGTTTGCTACACTTATTTTTCCTGTAAAGTCAATATCTTCTCTTGCCTCAGTAGCAATACCTTTGTTTCCTTCGTATTCGTAATTTCCTTCGTATTTTTCTAGTTGTTCTTGAACTGTTTTACCATCAAATTTATAATGCTGTCTAACTTGATTTCCTAATGATATATTATTTCTAACTGTAGAATTTGTAATAGATTGCCCTACAAATCCTGCAACGCTATCTGTTCCATCTACTTTGGTTGTACTCAAAGAATTGCTTATTGTAGATGCCTTACTTAAAAGTCCTACAAATCCTCCAACATTTTGATTTCCAGTTGCCTTTCCTCTAGAATAACAGTTTTGAATAGTTGTTCCATTAGTTACTTCTCCCATAAAGCCACCAATAGAATTACCTGTACCTGTTGCAGTTCCATTACTACTACATGCTTTTATGTTAGAATATCCAACATAACCTGCAAATGTTCCTACACGATTAATTCCTGTTACATTTCCTCCTATGATATGCACATTTTCTAGGTCTCCATATGTCATAATACCAATTAATCCACCAGTATCATCTCTTCTGTTTACAACTGTAATATCTTTTCCTATTACATTTTTAAGTTCTATATTATCTGCTATTTTAGTAAGTGCTCCTACATCTGTTTCATTTTTATTTATGTTACTTCCTTCTATTTTTAAGTTTTCAATATAGGTATGTCGAGCCGTATGGAAGATTGGTACTTTGTTTCCTCTTAAAGTGTGGTTATTTCCTTCAATTCTTCCCATAAATACACCATCAATAATTGTTGTTGTACTTTCTAAACTAGATAAATCAATATCTTGTTCAATTACAAATGTTGCTTCTCTATGTTCTTTTAATAGGCTTTCAAATTCTTCTGCATTTGTTATACTATATCTTTCACCTACAGTTGTTACATCATTTGGATCATTATTTTTTAGTTTTGGTAATCCACCACTCGCAATTCTGCTAAAGTCCCAAATGTTGTTATCCCAAGTTAGGGTATCTATATAGAAGCTTTCTTTCTTAACTTCTGTTCCATCTACTTCAGTAATTTTTCCTGTAAAGTCAATACCTGCTCTTGTTGTTGTTGATTTTCCTACATTTGATTTATTTTCATAGTTTCCACTAAAGTTCGTAAATTTATCAGTAGCTGTTCTACCATCAAATTTATATCCTACTGTTTGATTAACTAAGGTAATATTATTTTTTATGATAGAGTTATTGGTTGTTTGCCCTACAAAGCTTGCTATACCAGCATTTCCAGTAGCTTTTGTATGACTAAAACAGTTGATAATATAAGAGGTATTAACATAGCCAACTAATCCACCAATATCTTGGTTTCCTTGTACTTCTCCTATTGTATAACAATTTCTAATGATTGTTTTACTATAAGCTTCTCCTATTAGTCCTCCTGCTACATTTCCTGTTGAACGCACTCTTCCATTTACAGTGCTTTCTTCTACTTGGCTTTGGCCAACATAACCAGCAATTCCTCCAACTCTTGTTGTTCCTAATATATTGCTTTCTGTTACATGTACATTTTTTACAAAACTGTATGTCATACTACCAATTAATCCACCAACTTGTTTATTTGTAGCAGATATTGTAATGTTTTTACCTTGCACATTTTCTATTTGGCTATATTCTAGTGTTTTAGCAAATGCTCCTACATTCATTAAACTGCTTGTTATATTACTATTTTTTACTTGTAGATTAGAAATATTAGCAAATTTAACGGCATTAAAGATTGGAATTGTATTTCCTGTTAATTTGTGTCCTTGCCCATCTAGTTTACCCATAAAGTATCCATCGACAATAGCATTTCCTTCTGTTATGCTAGAGAAATCAATATCATTGTCTAATACATAGTAAGCACGAGGATTTTCGGTTAATTTTTGTTTAAATTCTTCTGCCGTTTTGATATGAACTTTTTGGATATTTCCATTTAGTACTTCTGCTCTAAAGTCATCAGTTACACGTTTTAAGTAATGGTAGTTCACTCTTCTAACATTAGTACTGCTACTAACATTTCTATCATTGTTTGAAGCATCTAGTTTTAATGCATCTACATATTTTTCTACTAATTCATCTGAATTTAAGTATGGAATGGTATTCCAACTATTTTCCATCAATTCATAACGCATTGTTTTAAATTTCTTCCATGTCATATCTGGATCTTTGGTTACTTTTTTAATGGCATCTAAGTCATTATTACTCTTTCCACTAAAGTAGGTTATATATCCTCCGTCATATCCACCAATTCCTAGCATTTGCCATGATGTGTAAGTAAATCCATAAGAATGGGTTCTTCCTTTTTCATTATATGGTTGATACCAACGTCTTATATACATATGCTCTGAACCATATAATCCTTGTTCTCCAGTTTGTGTAACTGGTTTAGTTACACCTGGTTTAATAGTAATTTGATTATCATAGATATCTTCAACTGTTTTTAAGTCCATTTCTTCAAATTCTTCTTTGGTAATTGGTTTCCATCCTACGTTAGCATAATTTCCTGGTGCATTTGGATAGTAAATTTGTACTGCCACTTTTGATTGTTCTTCTGGTGTTAATTGTAAAAATGCTTTTGCTTCTGCATAGTCTAAAAAGTCTATTGCTTCAAACATTCTTTTATAATAACTTTCTATTTTTTCTGTAGAGTTAATTCTTTCGGTTGTTAAGTTTGTAGTGATTACTTGACTACTATCATAATTATAACTTAAGTTAAAGTTTACTGCTCCATCTCCAAATCCTTGTGTTGTATTTCCATCTGTATAATCCTCTGTTCCTGACCCATCATTATTGTTACAACCACCAACTGGTCTAAATCCATTTCTCTTAAAGAATAAGAAATTACATTGGTTATGTCCTGTTTCATGTGACCAAGTACGCCCATAACTTGTTAATGTATTATCAACAACATAGTAAATTCTTTGGGAACCAGAATAAGCCGCTACTGCTCTTATTGTAAACCATTCATTTAATAATTCATTAAAATTTTTACAGAAAGGGTCAGTTGATTTTCCTTTTTTCTGTTCTCCTAACACAGGTAAAACCGTTGTATCAATTGATACATCACATACTTTATTAAAGATAGATGGTTCGATAAAACCTGCTGCTGTGGTATAAAATACACCAATTTGGTTAGCAAAATTTTTCATTAAATTTTGTAGATTTTGAATTTGTGCTTGATTTCCTGGTTCTCTTATATAAAGCCTTTGAGAACCTACTAAAAATGTCGTTGGTGCTGATATCATATAGCCTGAATCTTTTGGTAAGGTTAACATTGGTAAGATAAATTTTTTCTGTTTCTTTAGTTGTGTCCAAGCACGATAATCAATACTGTCTTCATATCCTTTTGCCGATGTTTCTACTAACATACCATTAAAGTTCTCTGCAAACCAATCATTTGGGTCTTGATTATTGGCAAACATTTTAATGTTATGTTCCACAAAATCACTAACTGTTGTGAAGCCAACACAAGGTCCTAAACTTTCTTCATAGAATAAGTAAGAAACATGAGTACCTAATGAAGTACTTGCTAAGCATAAGTTTACTAAATTGTTTGTATTTACACCCGTATTGTATAATTCTCCTTTAAAGAATACAATATCACTTACTTTCATGTTACTAACTTCAAAGCTATAAAAACGTGAATAATAGTTATAAGCAAACATATATTGTTTTAGCTTATTCGTACTTTTAGTTAAATAATCATAAATATAATTGTTTAAAATAGAATTATCTATTGTTAAACTATATCCATTTACATTTCCTAAAAAGTTTAAAACAAATTGTTTTGCGCTTTCTTCTGTTTTAATTGTTTCATCAAAGAAGTCTTTATAAATACGGTCTCCTAAGTTGATTGGTGCTACTAATGGTTTTAAGTCTCTGTCATAATCTAGAGTTTGAATATAGTCTGTTAATTTTTTTACAATTTCTGCATCTTGTTTTATAACATATTTGTCGAAGTTATATTCAATTCCTAGTTCTTCTAATTTATAAGATACCACATGGTTATTCATGTTTTTAAACTTCACTTGGTATTGCTTTGTGGTGTCATCTGTAAATACTACATTGATATGGTCTATACTTTGATGGTTTTCTTCGGTAAGAGTTAGCACAAATTCATTTTTATCATTATATGGTAAAATGGTTTTTATTTGTTTTTGGTTTAAAACGTCGTCTTCGCTAATTCTTGCCCCATCTACTACTAAATATTTGGCGTCAAAGAATGGCATTAGTTTGTATAGGTTTGAATAGGCTACTTCCTTTTTAGAGTCATAGTCTTGCATCTTCTTTAATCTTTCCACATCTGGAATGTAGTTTCCAGTAGTTGCCCCTTCTTGTTTGCTATTTGGGTCATAACCTTTTAAAGTTGGTATGTTTTCATAGTTTTTATCGTCTAAATTCCAAATTTGGTCACTAAATCCTGCTTGTTCTTTGCAGAATTCTCCACTAAATTCATTTTTAGCAAATTCTTTAATTCGTCCACTTGAATTTTCGGCATTTGCTGTTAAATTCGATTCTGTCATTTCGTAATTGAAGGTATCTGGGTCTAATGTAATAGCGCTTCCATGTGTTTTATAAGATTTGCTTCCTTCTGCTAAACTAATATTTTGTACTAGTTTAATTCTTCCTGCACCATTTGCATTTCCAGCAATTCCTCCTACGTTACCTGGTCCTGACGTTCCATTGATATTTACTTTTGCAATACAATGTTTAATGGTATTTTGTTGATACATAGAATCTTGAACACCACCAACAATTCCTCCTACTTCCCAAGAGCCTTGAATTTCTCCTGTTACATAACAGTCTTCTATGGTTGAACCATATCCTATTTCTCCAACAATTCCTCCTACTCTTCTAGAACCTGCTCCTCTTTGTGCTACTATAGATAGATTGGTAACACTACATTTTTCAACTCTACTACCACTTAATCTTCCAGCTATTGGTCCAAATGTATAGAATTGACTATAAGTAGAAATGGTTGAATTTTTGATGTGGACATTGCTAACAACTGTTTTACTGTAAATTTCATTCGCAATAAATCCTTTTTGCCATGAACCTACTTTGCTTGTTATATAAGCATTTTCTATCACAAGGTTTTTAATCGTTGCTCTTTCTATTTCGTTAAATATTGGTTTTTGTAAATTGTAGATGGTATGCCCATTTCCATTAATAGTTCCTTCAAACATGCCATCTCCAAAATAGGTTAAGGAATCTACTTCATATTCAGAAGCGTCATAATCTTTTGTTAGGTTAAAGGTTCCTGTTGGATATTGTCTCATTTGATAAAGTAAGTCTTCAAAAGATTCATTTTTTACAGAAGAACCTGTATTTCCCATAACACCAAAAGGTACTTCTACTTTTGCTTGTCTTTCGTCTCCTTTGTAGATTATCGTATTTTCTACATCTAATTCTAAAATAACTTTTCTTTGCTCAATTCTACAAGATTTTATATTTGCATGCATATCTGGCATATTTTTCATTTTTACTTTTGCTACATAATTTTCTGGATTTTCAATTATTTCATTACTATCAATGTTTTTTACTTCCATTGGAAATCCATAATATATATGGTATAATCTTACATCTTGTATGTCTTTTAGTTGGATTTTTCGTTCTGTAAAATCAATTTCTTCTTGTAATAGTATTTGTTCTTGGTATTCATTTTCGCCAGCACCTAAAGTGTTAGTATCTAGGTCATAATTAGCTATTACCTTAATGTTATAGTATTCACTATCTATTTTATCAAATGTAATTTGATTATTGCCTACTACCAAATTTTGTGTTTTGATCTCATTTTTATGGTCATCAAAAATTACAATGGTTCCATTAGAGATAGTTGTTTCTACATCATTTAGGTTAAAGCTTGCCACCACCTTATTTTTGTCAGTCTCGTCTTCTTTGTATCCAAAACTGGTAATGGTTGGTTTTTCTTTTAATACTTCGATTTTTATTTTTTGTTCTGGTTCTACATCTAAAAATCTCTTATTGTTTAATATAATGGTTTCTAATTTGTATTCTTTTACACCACTTTCTTCTAGTCCTGCTAATTTAGTGGTATAAATGTTGGTTCCTTCCCTCTGTGTTAAACTATATTCGCTTCCATTTATGACTGCTTTTTCTGGTAAGAAACTGGTTGCATTGGTGCAATTAAAGCTTAGGGTAATTTCTTCGTTTTTCTCAAAATATTTTGTGTCTTTTTCTTCATTTGCTGTTTTTAGGTCACTTACTTGTAAGTTGTAGTCACCAACTAGCATAATTTTTGCTTCTCTAATGACTTGATTTTCTTCTATGTTTTCGTCACCTTCTGGAAAACGATTATAATTTGCAATAAATCTTGCAGTATATTCTTTGTCAATTTCTACATTTTCAAAAATTACTTTTCCATGTTCGCCATCTCTTTCAATAGTTGGTTCTTGCACTACTTGCTCTGGCATTCCTTCTGTTGCTGGTTTTACTAATTGTACTTTTCCTGTAATAAAGCTATTATCTGGATCTACTAATGTAAATGTTACAGTTACTTTATTTTCTGCTAAATTGTCTTCTTGCTTGATTTCTTCTATTTTTGGCATATCTTTTAAAACTGTTACCTCTACTGTATTTTCTACACTTGCTTCTGTTTCATCAGCAAATAAGATTTTACTAGTAATTAGTTCTAATACTTTAGCCTCTTTTCCAACCTCTGTAACTACTTCATACACTCCATCTGATTTTTTAGTTGCAATACAATCTAAGTTATTAACACGAATTTTTGCAATTTCACTTTCACTATTAGTTTCAATTTCATATGTAATCTTCACTGTTTCATTTTTCTCTATTGTTGTTGGTTCTACTTCAGCTTTTTTAATTGTAGCAAAATTGCCTGCTATAATTTGCTTTTCTAATAATACACTATCTGTTATAATATGGTCTTCTGTTTCTTGGTAAGTTGCTATAACCTTTATAATATATTTGTTTGTTGATTTTGTATTTAATATTTTTTCTATAATTCCATTTTCTATTTCTTCTATTGTTATGTCTTTACTTTCTATGATATTTTCTCCACTATCATATAATACTACTTTGGCTGTTTGAATTGATTTTGATTCATCTTCTATTTCAAAACTTACTTTGATATTTTTTTCTTGTACATTTTCTTCAGTTTCAAAATTAGTAACAATTGGTTTTTGAGCATCTATTTCAACTTTTATAGTATTGTTATTTTCTAATGTAATTTCTTTTCCATTGTTAAGTTTTATTTTTTCTATACAAATAGTATTTTCCCCTATTTTTTCTATTCCATCTATTGTTACAGTGTATTTATTCTCTTCTTTAGTTACTGTATATTCTTTTTGATTTATTGTAACTGTACCTGGCTCAAAATTACTACTATTAGTGTTTTCAAATGCTATATTAGTACTTTCAAATACAATTTTTATTGGCTCTTTCCTAGAAAATTTATTATTTTCTTGTTCGTCTTTTAATGTTTTAATATTAGATATACTTAATTGGTAGTCTAATGCCATTGTAAATTCTTTACTATATAAAATAGATTCTTCTTTATGGTCTTTTCCATCTATTAATTCTGAAGCTGTATTATATGCTACACATATCTCTACTCTATAACTTTTTCCATCTTCTACTGGTACTTCTTGTGTATTGCTTCCTGCCGTAATATCAGCGGTTAAAATTTGTGTTTCTGTGTCTGCCTCATCTCTTGTTTCTAATGTATTTTTTTCTCCTTTTATATTAGATATTTCATAAACATTAAATTGTGCTGAAGTAATACTATTATCTTCATCTATTAAATTAAATGATATGTTTGCCTTTCCTTCAAAGCTTTCTTCTAACTTATAACTTTTGTCATCTACATATGGTCGATTTTTTAATACACTTATTGTAAAAGTATAATCTATTTTTACTTCTGCATTAGTATTTAATATTGCTTTTGTAAAGTGATATTCTTGTTTTCCTATTTGCTCCCCTACACCTATTTTTATTTTATATAATCCATCTAAATATTCGACATTATATTCTTTTTCGTTTATTATTACTTTTTCAATATTTACATCTTCATAGTTTATGTTTGCTCCAAATTCAACTTCTATTTCTTCATTTTTATTTGGATAGTAATTTTCTGTGTCAATATTTGTTAATTCAACTATATAATTTCTTTTTTCTTCTATCTTTTTAATTAAAAGTGTTAAGTCTGTTACTGTTATTTTTCCATCACTATTCATGTCTGCATTTTCTTGTTTTTCTTCTGGCAATAGTCTCAAATTTATTAAATGCATTTCTAATAAATTAACATCTTTATAATCTATTACTCCATCATCATTTAATTCTCCTTTTGATGATAAGGTTGATGCTGCATAGATTATTCCTAAAAATAATACTATTAGTAATACTGAACAGATACTTATTTTAAATAACAACTTATGCTTATTTTTTTCTAATTGCTTAATTTCTTTCATATATTTTAATTTCCCCCATAGTTATATTTTTCTATTTTAATTCTAATAAATCAATTAATATTAATTTTATTTGTGCTAAGTCATTTATTGTAACATCGTTATCAATGTTATCAACATCTGCTGCTTTTAATGCAATTCCTGTTAATTTTTGTGTTTCTATTAAATGTAATTTTATGTTTGCCATATCGTTAATTGTTATTTCTGAATCTTTATCTGTATCTCCTATTACTATAAGTGTAAATTGTAAAGTTGTACCTACTTTTAATTTTGTTCCAGTCTTAATTTTACTATTTTCTGCTAATTTATTTCCTTCTTCATCTGTAAATACCATTTTGGGATCTGTTATTACATTTTCTAATCTTACATTTTGTTCAAAATCGTGTACTGTTGTTTTTGGTATTATTCTTGATATGTAACCTTCTTCTATTTTGTATTTTTCTGATGTGATTTTTTCTGGTTTTTTAGGATCTTCTGGCTTTTCTTCTTGTTCTTCTATTATATCAATAGCTAACATTTTTTCATTTATTTGTATGTCTTCTTTTCCTTCTGATGTAACTATGTCTTTTATTTTTACTTGCGTTTTAGTTGCTTTTGCCTCTTCTTTTACTTCTAGTTTAATTTGCAATATTTCTTCTGCTTCTTTACTTCCAGATTTTTTTATTGCTATAAACTCTCCTGTTTCTTTATTATATTTTAATTCTTCCCAATCATTTTTACTTTGGAAATTATTTTGTGTTATTTCTTTAAAAATTTCTTTGTCATATTCTAGGGTTGCTTTATAACAATTAATTCCTTCTTTTATTCCTACGTAATTTTCTAAGTTTACTGTTATAATAGCTTCTTGGCCACCTTTCAATTGATTCATATTGCTATTTATTCCTATTTCTATTTGTGTATTTGCTAATACACTAAATGATATCAAAAATAAACTTATAAATATTATATTAAAAACAATTGTTCTTTTCATTTCTTTTACCTCTCCTTGTTTTTTATTTCTATATTATTATATCTTATTTTTCCTTATTTTTCAATACTTTTCAACCTTTTTTTAAAACTTTTTATGTTTTTTATTCTTTAATTTTAAATTTTTAGATTAATAAAAATAATTAATATTAATTGTTTATTTTTTTAATTTGATTAAAGTAGTTTTTATAGGTTATTTATTCTTTGTGTTTTTTAAATAAAAAATGCCTAAGCATTTTTTGCTTAAACATTTTTATATTTCAAATAATATAGTTTTTTTCTCTTTTAAAGACTTCTTTACATCTATTATTCTTTGATTACTTGAACCTCTAAATTTTAATTTGATATCTTTATTTTCTTCTTCAAATTTGCCATCTACCATTACATCAATATATGATAAAAGTTCTGGAGTTTCTTCCCAGTTTTGACACATTCCTTCTACAATTTTATCAAATGTATAACCTGTATAGCACCATATATTTTTGTTTGGAAACTTTTCTTTTGCCTTCTTTACTAGTGGTAATAACCCCTTTTGATTTACATGTTCTAAGGGCTCTCCTCCTAATAAACTTAGTCCTGAGACATAAGGATGATCTAATTCTGCTATTATTTTATCTATTTCTTTTTCTGTAAATTCCTTCCCATAATTAAAATCCCATGCTTCTGGATTAAAACAATTTTTGCAATGATGGTTACATCCACTTACAAAAAGTGATACTCTAACTCCTACTCCATTTGCTATATCAGCTTTTTTTATGTCTGCATAATGCATCTTCTACATCCCCTTTTTTACTATATATTATTTTGAAAATATTTTTCCAATCCAACTGAACAATGGGTTATCAACAGTTAATTCTCTAATCCATCCATTTGTAAAAGGTATGAACCATAATATAATTCCTAATATAATTAAGATAACTATTGTTAATGCAATCGCAACCCAGTCATCTCTTTTTAGATCTTTTAAATTGATTTTTTTTGGCTTATGTTTTAATAACATTTTTACTAATTCTATATTTGCTGCCATTCCAGTAACTCTAATGTTATTTTCATTTTCTTTTTTTTGCTTTTTTATATCTTTATTGTTTCTTCTTTTATTATTTGTATTTTTTCTAGTATCTTTATTTTCTGTACGCTCTTTTATATATTCTTCTATTTTATCTTTTTGTATTTCATTATCATATTGCTCTCTTAAAAAATCGTCTGAAAGAATTTTATAAGCTTCATTTATATCTCTTAATCTTAATTCTGCGTTTCTTCTTAATTCACCTACATATAGGTCTGGGTGATTTTTTTTTGCTAAAACTTTATAGGCTTTTTCAATTACTTCTTTAGATGCATGTTCATTGACTTCTAATATTTCATAATAATCTTTCATAATTAGCTCCTAAAATTTCTTTTCTTTTGATTTTTTTCATTGTATACCAAAATTTCAAAAATTTCAATAATTTTATAAAACAAAATGGGGTAAAAAATAGTTTTAAAGTTACAACTTAGTATATAGCTATTGAACTAAGTTATCTAAGCTTTCAAATCTTGATTTTTTAGTGAGTATTTATTTTAAATAAAGGAAAAAAATATCTAAAATATTTTTCTTCCCTTTATTTAATTATCTACCCTAAAAATCAAGTAGTGTATTAAAAAAATGCCAAAAGTATTTATTACTTTTTGGCATTTTTAATATATTACTCTTTTCCAAATATAGCTTCAAATTCGTCTGCTTCAATCTTTTCTTTTTCTAATAATACACTTGCAACTTGATGAAGTTTATCTACATTATCAGTTAAAATTTGTTTAGCTCTATTATAACCTGTATCAACAATCTTCTTTGTTTCTTCATCAATTATAGCAGCTGTTTCTTCAGAATATTCTTTACTTTGAGCAAAATCTCTTCCTAAGAATACTTCTTCCTGACTAGAACCAAGCATTAAAGTTCCTATTCTATCACTCATACCATACTTAGTAACCATACCTCTTGCAATTTTAGTTGCTCTTTCAATATCATTACTAGCACCAGTTGAAATATCATTAAGTATTAAAGCTTCTGCAACCCTTCCTCCTAAAAGAGATACTATATTTTCTTCCATTTCTGTTTTTGACATGAATGATTTATCTTCAGTTGGTCTATACATTGTATATCCACCTGCCATACCTCTTGGAACTATTGATATTTGATGAACAGGATCTTGTGTTTCTAAATAGTGACTTACAACTGCATGACCTGCTTCATGATATGCTACTAATCTATTTTCTTTTTCACTTCTTACTCTTGTTTTCTTTTCAGGTCCCATAGTAACTTTTACCATGGCATCTTCTATTTCTTTCATTCCAATCTCATTTAGATTTCTTCTTGCAGCTAATAAAGCTGCCTCATTTAATACATTCTCTAAGTCTGCTCCAGCAAATCCAGATGTGTTTTTAGCAATAACTTTTAAATCAACATCATCTGCTAATCTTTTCTTTCTTGAATGAACTTCTAATATTTGTTCTCTTGCTTTTACATCAGGTGCACCTACTACTATTTGTCTATCAAATCTTCCTGCTCTTAATAAAGCCTTATCTAATACATCTGGTCTATTAGTAGCAGCTAAAACTATAACACCTTCATTTTCTGCAAATCCATCCATTTCTACTAATAATTGGTTTAAGGTTTGTTCTCTTTCATCATGTCCTCCGCCAAGACCTGCACCTCTTTGACGACCAACAGCATCAATTTCGTCTATAAATATAATACATGGTGCATTTTTCTTAGCTTGGTCAAATAAATCTCTTACTCTTGAAGCACCAACACCAACAAACATTTCAACAAAATCAGAACCACTTATTATAAAGAATGGTACTCCTGCTTCTCCTGCTACTGCTTTTGCTAAAAGAGTTTTACCTGTACCAGGTTGACCAACTAATAATACTCCTTTTGGAATTCTTGCTCCCATATCTGTAAATTTTTTAGGATTCTTTAAAAATTCTACAATTTCTTCTAATTCTTCTTTTTCTTCGTCAACACCTGCAACATCTTCAAAAGTTATCTTATTTTTCTCTGCTGGTGTCATCATTCTTGCTTTACTTTTTCCAAAAGACATTGTTTTACTTCCTGGATTGCCATTGTTTGCTCCACCCATCATAAAGAACCAGAATATAAAGAATATAATTAACAAACCAAATGGTGTTAATAAACTTAATATTGTTACAAATATAGATTGTGATTTTTCTTCAAGTGTAAATGCTCCTTCTTTTAAGAAATCTTCAGTGTATGACATGAAATTTTCCATATTTGGTATATTTACTTCTTTTTTTACTTTTTCATCTTTTAATTGAACTGTTGCTGAAGTTCCATTTGAATCAATTTCAATGGCTTCAACTTTACCACTATTAATATTGGTTATTAAATCTGAATATTTTAATTTTGAGTCACTATTTTCTACAATAGATGATAATACTACAATAAATATAACTCCTATTATTAGCCACATAGCTAATGTTTTAATTCCGTTTTTCAAAATAATTCCTCCCTGTGTTTAATTTACATTGAATTTATAACATATATCATTTTCTTTTTCAATCATTTTTATATGACTTTTTTATTACAATTAATATGTTTTCTATTCTTTATTACGGCTACCTATGCTTGATTTATAAAATATATTTTGTGATTTTTTACTAAAACCTTTATTTTTTTATTAGGAGTAAGAAATTTGTTTCCTATATTATTACTACATAACTTTATAATATCTTCTATATGTATTTTTTCAATACCCTGAGCATTTCCTAAAAGCTCTGTTATAGTATATATCACAAGCCTTGATTTTATTACTTTTTCTTGAGCATTAAATAACTTTAAATCTAAAATAATTTCTTTGTTATTTTCTTTAGCAATCAAAATATTTTTATATAACTTTTTTACTTGATTCGCTATATATCTATCTTCTTCATATACTAAATTTGATAATCTATCTAATGTATTAATAATATTTGGATTAAATTCTTGTTTTATATACGGAATAACTATATTTCTAATCTTATTCCTCGTATACAAATTTTCAAAGTTAGTTTTATCAATTCTTGGATTTAGATTATTACAATTACAATATTCTTCAATTTCGTATCTCTCACAATCAATTAATGGCCTAATGTACTTATCTCTTTTAGGTTCAATACCTTTTAAACCACTTATTCCGCTACCTCTAAGAAGATTCATAATAATAGTCTCAGCTTTATCATTTTTATTATGTGCAATAGCAATTTTATTACTACCTGTCTTTTCAAGAACTTCATTAAAAAAATTATATCTTGCTAATCTTCCTGCCTCTTCAGTTCCTATTTTATTATTATTAGCAAATTTTTGAATATCTATACTTTTAGCATAAAAATCAATATTATTTTTTTCACAATAATTCTTCACATAAATCTCATCATCTTTTGCTTCAGTTCTAATCATATGATTAACATGTGCGACAATTATTGCCATTCGGGACGTTGCCAGTGGGGACGGAGAATTTTGGCAATTTAATTTTTCTGCAATTGGGGATGGAGAATTTTGACAATTTAATCTTCTTGATATTTGATATAAAATATCAAGAAGACACATTGAGTCTGGTCCTCCTGATACACCTATAACTATTTTATCTCCTTCTTCTATTAATTTGTACTTCTGAATTGTATCTATAATTTTTTCCTCTATATTTAGCATTTTATATCCCTTTCATTAATTTTCTAAGCTTTTCTCTGTTTATCTCTAAATTTTTTTCTATAATTCTATATGATATATTATTTTCTATTTTTAATTTTTTGATTAGCTTTACAAGCAACTCTTTAGTACTTTTCAATTCCTTTAGTGCTATATTTGTATTTATTAAAAATTCCTTTATAATATTTTGACATAAAGTATCTTTGTTAATGGTTTTATCTTCTATTAGTTCAAATTCATCTGTACTTTTATCATGTAATTCTATTAAGCCTTCTTTTATTATTTCTTCAACTGCTATATTCAATTCAGCAAGGTTTGCATTATATATACTTACATAACTTGAAAAACTATAATCTCTCATTTCTTTGCAGATTCCAGCTTTTACTGGATTATTATGTATATACCTTATGCATAAATATAAATGTTCTATATTTTTTATATTTTGTAATTTATATCTATCCCTAAATACATATCCTACTCTATTGTTTTTTGAATTATAATATCTTGCATAACTAGTATTTGTCTTTTTCATCCATTCTTTTATATTAAGTATGTCTTTGGTGTATATTAATATATGTGCGTGATTATCCATCATGCAATATGCTATAATATTTATTTCTTTATTATTTTTATATATTAAATCACAATATTTAGTTTTATTATCTTTTGTATTAAAAATTTGTTCTTTATTTATTCCTTGTACCATTATATGAAAAAAAGATGAATCTTTCATATTTTTTCTTGGAGTTCTTGGCATAATATTACCTCTTTTCTTATATATTTATGCCCCTATTTTGTTTTTCCCCCTAAAATATAATTTCTTCACCCTAATTATAGTTATTAACAATCTTGTTTATTTTTATAATAAAATTACAAAACATCATCTTTCTCAATTTTCAACAACAAGAATTGCAAAGTATAGAATTATCAAAATTCTTTATCTGCAATAACAAAATTGCCAAATTTCTCCGTCCCCAGTGGCATTAATCATCAAATCTTCTTTCTAGATTTACAAATTTTGTATAATTTCCTAGCCACAATAATTCTATTGTTCCTGTAGATCCTCCTCTGTGTTTTGCTATTATTACTTCTGCAATGTCTCTTTTTTCTGTTTCTTTATTGTAATAATCATCTCTATATAAAAACATTACTATGTCAGAGTCTTGCTCTATTGCTCCTGATTCTCTTAAATCTGATAACATTGGTTTATGGTCTGGTCTTTGTTCTACTGCTCTTGATAATTGAGATAAAGCTATTACTGGTGCATTTATTTCCTTTGCTAATATTTTTAGCGATCTACTGATTTCTGATATTTCTTGTTCACGATTTCCGCTTCTTCTTCCATTACTTCCTTGAACTAGTTGCAAGTAGTCTATAACCACCATCCCTATATTTTTTTCTAATTTTAGTTTTCTACATTTTGCTCTAATTTCTGTTATTGATATTCCAGGAGTGTCATCTATATATATTTCTGATTCTGATAATGGTCCAATTGATTCAGCTAATTTTGTCCAGTCATTTTCTTCCAATTTTCCTGTTCTTACTTTATTGCTATCTACCATTGCTTCACTACATAATATTCTGTTTACTAATTGTTCTTTTGGCATTTCTAAACTGAATATTGCAACTGGTGTTTTCGCTCTTATAGCAGCATTTGTTGCTATATTTAAGGCAAAAGCTGTTTTTCCCATTGCAGGTCTTGCTGCAATTAATATTAGTTCTGAACCATGTAATCCCGCTGTTTTGTAGTCTAATTCTGTATATCCTGTTGGTACTCCTGTTACATGTTGTTTTCTATTATATAATTCTTCTAGTTGTGTAAAACTATCTACTAAAACATCCTTTATTGGAGAATAGCTTTTTTCTCCTTTATTTTGCATAATGTTAAATATTTTCTTTTCTGCTCCTTCCATAATGTCATCTACTTCTTCTGTCTGATTATATCCTGATTCTATTATTTCATTTGCTGCTTTTATTAGTGTTCTTAAAGTTGATTTTTCTTCTACTATTTTAATATATTTTAATGCATTTGCAGTTGTTGGAACTTTCTCTGGAAGTTGTGCTAAATATTCTAGTCCCCCTATTTTCTCAAGTTTACCCATTGATTCTAATTCTGATTTTACTGTAATAATATCTATTGGTTCTGCTCTTGTGTATAAGTTTAAAATTGCAGTATATATAGCTTTATTATCTTCTCTATAAAAATCTTCTTCTTTTAGTACTTCTACACTTGCTATAACAGCATCTTTATCTGTTAGCATACTACCAAGAATTGCTTGTTCAGCTTCTAAATCATGTGGTGGTACTTTTCCTAATTCCATCATTACTCCCCCAAAAAATATAACTATTTGCTTTGTGATATTATGTCTATTTTTAAATTAGCTATTACACCTTCATATAATTTTATATCAACTCTTCTACTACCTAAGGTTTTTATAGTTTCTTTTAAGTCTATTTTCTTTTTGTCAACTACTATGTTATATTGTTTTTCTAATACTTCCGATATTTCTTTTGTAGATACTCCTCCAAATATTTTTCCATTTTCACCAGATTTAACTGATATTTTTAAGTCTATTTCTGCTATTTTTTTTGCAACTTTTTCTGCTTCTTCTTTTTCTTGAGATTTTTTAAATGCATTTGAATCTTGTTTTGCTTTTAATTTACTCATGTTTTCCGCATTAGCTTCTACTGCCATATTTTTTGGGAATAAAAAATTACGTGCATATCCATCTGATGCATTTATTATTTGGTCTTTTTTTCCTACTCCTTTTATATCTTGTTTTAAAATTACTTTCATAAACTCACTGCCTTCCTAATTTAACTTTCAATTTCTAAAAAGTATTCATTAATTTTATTAATTAATTCTATCTTTGTCTCCTCAACTGTCATACCTTCTACTTGTGCCCCAGCTAAAGTTATATGTCCCCCTCCACCGAAGCTTTTCTAGTATTAACTGTACATTTATGTCTCCAATAGATCTACCACTAATGCATACTTTATCTCCCATATTTCCTATTACAAAAGATGCTGTTACTTCACTTATTGTTAGTAATTCGTCTGCTGCTTTTGCACATATTAGGCTTGTGTCTTTTTTCTTTTTATCATATATTGAAATAGCTATTGAATCGTTTACTATTTCTGCCTTTTTGACTATTCCAGCTATTGTATTATAACTTTCTAAGTTCCCTTGAAACCATTTTTTTACTCTAATAATATCTACTCCACATTTACGTAAATATGTTGCTGCTTCAAAAGTCCTTACTCCTGTTTTAAAGGTAAAGTTTTTGGTGTCCATCATTATTCCAGCATATAAACTTTCTGCTTCAATTGTTTTTAATTCTACTTTCTTTTCCACATATTGTAGTAATTCTGTGACTAATTCCGATGCTGATGATGCATATACTTCTTGAAAAGTTAAGGTTGCATTTTCTATATAGTCTGCACTTCTTCTATGGTGATCTATTATTACTACCTTTTTTGTTTTTTCTAATAGTTCTGGTACTTGTACATAACTTTCTTTATGAGTATCAACAATTACTAGTAATGTTTCTTCATCTATATTTTCTATTGCAACTTCCTTGTTTATAAGTATATCTTCATATTCATCATCTTTATCAATAGAATGCTGAAAGTCCTGTATTGCAACTGTTCTTTCATTGTGGATAATGTATGCGTTAGTATCAAGATTTTTTGCTAACCTATATATTCCCATACTCGCTCCTATACAGTCCATATCTGGATTTGTATGCCCCATTATCATTACTTTGTTTGAATCTTTAATTAGGTTTTCCAATGCATGTGCTACTACCCTTGCTTTTACTTTAGTTCTTGATTCTACTTCTTGGGTTCTTCCTCCAAAAAATTTGTAGATTTCATTTTCTCTAATTACTGCTTGGTCTCCTCCACGTCCTAATACTATGTCCATTGCACCTTGCATAGATTTGTATTTTTCTTTGTCTGTTTTTCCTTCATTTGATATTGCTATACTTAATGTAAATTGTATTTTTTCTTTTGTATCTATTTCTTTTATTTTGTCTAATACACTGAACTTGTCCTCTTTTATTGTCTCTAAATATCTTTGTTCAAAAAAGAAGATGTATTTGTTCTTTTCTTGCTTTATTAATACTCCATTTGTTAGGTTTACCCATTCATATATACATTTTTCTATTTCTGCTATAATTTGTGGTTTTTCTTCACTTTCAATGTTTTGCATTGTTTCTTCATAATTGTCTACTACTAACATTCCTATACATGTTTTTGAGTTTTTGTACTCTTTCTGTAATTTGATGTTCTCTGTTTCATCTGTGAAATATAGCATTATAATGTATTCTTTTTTATTTCTTCTTTCTTTTTCTTTGTTTTTTAAGTCAACATATCTTCCTTTTATTACATAAGTTTTTTTGTCTATTTCTATTTTTCTTTCAATATCTTTATTGTTATCTTGTCTTTTTTCTATTTCGTTTTTTAATTCTACTGTTAAATCATTAATATATTTGTTTATATCTATATTTGCAAATTCTGTATTAAACTTTGAGCTTCTCCATATTATGCTTCCATCTGTTTGTAAAATTATTAGTGGAAATGGTGAGTTAATTAAACTTGTTTTTGCCGTTGTGTCTACTGTTAATGTTAAATCTTGTAAGGTTTCTGATATTTCGCTTTTTCTTTTATTGTTCGCATAATATGAGTATATTACTAGCAGTGTGTATATTATTATTGATGGTACAATCATTATTGGCATTTGAATACAAATTATTATTAATAATATTAGGATTATGCCTAAATAAATCTTAGTTTTTGATATTAGTTTATCAAATACTTTTCTATTGCTATTTTGCATAAATCTTCTCCTTATTTTTATTCTATATAATTTTACTAACAAATGGCTATTTTGTCAAGAAAACAAGGGCAATCGCTTAAAATTTGTCAAAGTTATCTTTAGCAATGGATTTAATAAAAATTGCCAAAATTCTCCGTCCCCAATCGCTCTAATTTTGACTTCTAAATGGGTGTTTTAACTTGTTTTTTATTTCTTCAGTAATTATTTTCACCCAAATATCATATACATTCTCGCTATCATCTTCATTTAAACTAGCTTTTATTTGTAAGTCTTTAATTATTTTGTCTTTGTTTTCTCTTCTAAATATAAAATAATTTTCTATCACATTATTTATTAAAATGCATTTTTCTACATTGTATCCTGTTTGTCTAGATAGTTCTTTTATAAATCCATTTTTATTCATTATTAGATACCTCCCCATACATCTTAGCTTTCGTGTCTTGTTGTAATTCATATCCATATTCAAATATATATGAGATTCCAAATAAGAATAATATTTGTACTACATCAAATAATTCAAAACCTACATCTAAATCCGTTGATAATAATTTCTCAAATATTACTCCACCTAAATTAGGTAAAATTAGTGCAAAAATCATGAATTTTGCCATATCTTTTATATATTTAACATTTTCTAGTGTAAATGGTGTATCTCCTTGATTTATGTTGATAAATAGCTTCTCTGATCTACTTAATGTCATTCTATATAAGAATAAATTAATAATTAAAAATAAAAAGCCAACTTCGATATACCCTATTATTACATATTTAGAATTATTTTCTAATACACTTTTCATTTGTAAAATTGTATCTTGGTTTCTTTCATCAGCAATTAAAATACCATTTGCCTTTAGTTGTAATGTTACACCATCATTTGATTTTTCTTCTGTTATGGTTATTTTATCATCTATTCTCGCTCCTTTAAATATAATTGTGTTATCTTTTAGTTCTATATTACTTATAAATATAGGTGTAACTATTAACAAAAATACTATTATTGGAATTGCTATTGTTGTAACGATTTTTCCAATTCTTGCAAGAATATAAATTGTCTTACTGATTCCTTTAATCTTTTTTTGTTTTTCTTCTTTAAATTTAACTACACTCATTTTTATATCTTCATCTAATGAATCTATATCTACCATATTTTCATGTACCAAATCATTTATTTTACAATGAAAAATATTACATAGTTTCATTATCCTTTCCATTTCTGGATAACTTTCTCCATTCTCCCATTTTGATACACTTTGTCTAGTAACCTTCATTTTTTCTGCTAATTTTTCTTGGCTCATTTTAGCTGCTTTTCTTAAATTATATAAATTCTCTCCAAATTTCATTAGACTACTCCTCCTTCATATTTAATTTTAGTGTAGTTTCTTTCAAAGTTCTATCAACTTTTAGTTGCACTTTATGAAAAAATGCAAAATGCAACTAAAACTTTACATTTTGCATATTATATTTTTCTATTTATCTGACTGATAATTTAATACAATTATAACACAAAATAAATATGAATTAGAAAGTTCCTTTCATCAAAGTATTAAAAACACAAAAACAATATAGATTTCAAACCATACTGTAAAACCCAAAAGAGCACATTACCAATAATTGTCTTTATTGGAAGTGCTCCTTATGTTCTATTATTGTTTAAACTAAATCAAAATTATTCAAAATACCTTTAATAAAAATTGCCAAAATTCTCCGTCCCCAATGGCTTATTCTTCGATATCTTCTGAAGTTTCTTCAAGTTCTTTCTCTGTACTAATATGAATATTTTGGTATTTTTGCATACCTGTTCCAGCTGGAATTAATTTACCAATAATTACATTCTCTTTTAGTCCAACTAAATCATCTATTTTACCTTTAACTGCTGCTTCTGTTAAAACTCTAGTTGTCTCTTGGAAGGATGCTGCAGATAAGAAACTTTCTGTTGCAAGAGATGCCTTTGTTATTCCAAGTAAGACTCTCTTTCCAGTTGCTGGGCGTTTACCTTGTTCTTCTATCTCTCTATTTTTATCAGCAAAGTCATACATATCAATTAGAGAACCTGGGAACATATCTGTATCAGCATTATCTTCAACTCTTACTTTTTTAAGCATTTGTCTACCAATAACTTCTATATGTTTATCGTTGATATCAACACCTTGATTTCTATAAACTTTTTGTACTTCTGATATTAAATATTCATATACACCTTCTGGTCCTTTTATGGCAAGTATTTCACTTGGATTAATTGAACCTTCGATTAATGGATCACATGCTTCTACCATATCTCCATCTTTTACTTTCATCTTTGAACCAAATGGTATTGTATAGGTTTTAGAATCTCCATTATTTGTTACAATAACTTCTTTCTTTTTCTTTGTTTCTTTTATTTTTACTTTACCATCGATTTCTGTAATTATTGCAAGTCCTTTTGGTTTTCTAGCTTCAAACAATTCCTCAACCCTTGGAAGACCCTGTGTAATATCTGCTACACCTGCTACACCTCCAGAGTGAATTGTTCTCATTGTAAGCTGGGTACCTGGCTCACCTATTGATTGAGCTGCAATAATTCCAATTGCTTCACCTATTGATACTAGGTCTCTTCTTGCTAATCCCATTCCATAACATTTTTGACATACACCATGTTTTGAATGACATCCAAGTACAGAACGTACTTCTAGTCTTTCAATTCC
Organism: uncultured Clostridia bacterium; assembly: GCA_948857205.1. Classification (GTDB taxonomy): domain Bacteria; phylum Bacillota; class Clostridia; order TANB77; family CAG-508; genus CAG-269. Next base: position 7,903 of record CAQPRV010000050.1, on the reverse strand, counting down.
ACTTTCTACTATTCTATCTGCCATATCTTCTGTTATCATAGTTTCTGTATCAACAATTAATTCCTTCGTTTTTGGATCAAACACATCATGTACTGGAAATCTTCCTACTAATCTTTCTTGCATTTTTTCTATTACTTGGTTTCCATCTTTTATATCATAAACGATTATTCCTTCTTCTGTTCCACAGTCATATTCTCTAACTATAATATCTTGTGAAACATCAACTAATCTTCTTGTTAGATATCCTGAGTCAGCTGTTCTTAAAGCTGTATCTGATAGTCCTTTACGTGCTCCATGGGCTGATATAAAGTACTCTAAGGCATCTAATCCTTCAGCAAAAGAAGATTTAATTGGTATTTCTACTGCCTTACCTGTTGTACTAGCCATAAGTCCACGCATACCTGCAATTTGTCTTAATTGGTTCATGTTACCTCTGGCTCCTGATTTAACCATCATATAAACTGGGTTTAAGTCATCAAAGTTTTCTTCCATTGCATGACTAACTTGTTTAGTTGCTTCTTCCCATACATTGATTACTGCATTATATCTTTCTTCGTCTGTTATTAAACCTCTTGCATATTGTTTTCTTATAGTTTGTACTTTACTGTCTGCTTCTTGTAATAGTTCACTTTTTGTTGGTGGAACTTTTACGTCATCCATTGAGTAGGTAATTCCAGCAAGTGTTGCATATTTATATCCTAAGGCTTTGATGTAATCTATTACTTCTGCTGATTCTGTAAGTCCATGAGTTCTAATTACTCTTTCTATTATTTGTCCCATTGTCTTTTTTATTACTGGGAAACTTATTTCATATTGGAAAGGATCTTCTTTTCTGTCTACGAATCCTAAGTCTTGCGGAATTCCTTGGTTGAATATTATTCTTCCTACACTTGTTTCTATTTTTTGAGTTTTTATTTCTCCATCAATTTCTGCTGTCTTTCTTACATATATCTTTGCATGTATTTCTACTTCGTGATTTTCGTATGCCATTATAGCTTCATCTGGATCTTTGAAGTATTTTCCTTCTCCTTTTTCGCCATCGATAACCATTGTTAGATAATAGCTTCCTAAAATCATGTCAAGTCTAGGTGTTGCAACTGGCTTACCATCTTGTGGTTTTAATAAATTGTTTGTAGATAACATTAAGTATCTTGATTCTGCTTGTGCTTCTGGTGACAATGGTAAATGTACAGCCATTTGGTCACCATCGAAGTCAGCGTTGAAGGCTTCACATACTAATGGGTGAAGTTTTATTGCTCTTCCTTCTACTAATACTGGTTCAAAACTCTGAATTCCTAGTCTATGTAGTGTCGGAGCACGGTTTAACATTACTGGGTGGTCTTTTATAACTTCTTCTAATATTCCCCATACTTCTGGTCTTAGTCTTTCTACCATTCTTTTTGCATTTTTTATATTTTGGGCGATTCCACGTCCTACTAATTCTCTCATAACAAATGGCTTAAATAGTTCTACTGCCATTTCTTTTGGTAGTCCACATTGATATAGTTTTAGTTCTGGTCCTACTACTATAACGGAACGTCCAGAGTAGTCAACACGTTTTCCAAGTAAGTTTTGACGGAATCTACCTTGTTTTCCTTTTAATAAATCTGATAAGGATTTTAATGGCCTGTTTCCAGCTCCCGTTACTGGTCTTCCACGTCTTCCATTATCTATTAAGGCATCTACTGATTCTTGTAACATTCTTTTTTCGTTTCTTACAATTATTTCTGGTGCTCCAAGTTCTAGTAATCTTTTTAATCTATTATTTCTGTTTATAACTCTTCTGTATAAGTCATTTAAGTCTGATGTTGCAAATCTTCCACCATCTAGTTGTACCATTGGCCTTAGTTCTGGTGGAATAACTGGTACTACGTTTACAATCATCCATTCTGGTCTGTTTCCTGATATTCTGAAAGATTCTACTGTGTCTAATCTTTTTACTAGTTTTACTCTTTTTTGCTCACTTGCTCCTTCTAATTCTTTTTTGATTTGTTCTGATAAGTTTTCTAAGTCTATTCTTTTAAGTAGTTCTTCTAAAGCTTCTGCTCCCATTCTTGCTTTAAAGGTTCCTCTTCCATATTTTTCTTCTGCTTCATGATATTCTTTTTCGTTTAAAATTTGCCCTTGCTCTAGTCCTGTGTCTCCTTTGTCTGTTACTATGTATGATGCAAAGTATATTACTTTTTCTAGGTTTCTTGGTGAGATGTCTAGCATTAAGGCTATTCTACTTGGTATTCCTTTGAAATACCAAATGTGGGCTACTGGTGCTGCAAGTTCTATATGCCCCATTCTTTCACGTCTTACTTTTGCTTTTGTTACTTCTACTCCACATCTGTCACATACTATTCCTTTGTATCTTACTCTTTTATATTTTCCACAGTGACATTCCCAGTCTTTTGTTGGTCCAAAGATTCTTTCACAGAATAGTCCGTCTTTTTCTGGTTTTAGTGTTCTATAGTTTATGGTTTCTGGCTTTTTTACTTCCCCTTTTGACCATTCTCTTATTTTTTCGTCTGATGCGATTCCTATTTTTAGTTTGTTAAAAATATCTAATTCGTCCACGTTTTTTATTTCCCCCTTGTTAATAGGTTTTTACAATTTCGCTTTGCTCTATTGCATAAGTTAGCCATAACTTGTTTCACTTCGTATGGCTAATTTAAGGTTTACAATTTCGCTTTGCTCAATTGCATAAGTTATCCGTAACTCGTTTCACCTCGCACGGCTAACTTAAGGTTTACAATTTCGCTTTGCTCTATTGCATAAGTTATCCGTAACTCGTTTCACCTCGTATGGCTAACTTAGTTTTAGAACAACTATAAAGTACTGTCCCCTGTACTTGCAATTCCTTCCTGTCGTCTTTCTGTTTTCTAAAACTTATTTAGTTAGTTCTTTTTTTAGAAATTTTTTTATAACTGGAATGTCTTCTACTGTTGTATAAAAAATTTTATTTAAGTCCATTTTTCCATATCAATGTGCAAATCTATTCCTCATTCCTCTTATAGCATTCCAGTTCATTTCATTTTTGGTTTCTTCTAAATATTCATCTGTTAAATGATTAGCTAATTCACCTATCTGAAATATCTTCATAGAAAGAGAGTCTTTATAGTCATTATCATTTTTGAATTTGTTTATATCATTTCCAAAACGATAAATTGTTTGTTTTATTTCTTCACAGTATTTCAACATATGTTTTATAATTGTAAAATCTCCTCTTGCATACGAACCAAAAATATATGCTCTATCTACCTTATATTTTTTAAAAATTGGCTCTGTTAACTTTTTTATTTGATTAATGGTTTCTTCTCTTTTTATTTTATCCATAGGCTACCCCTATCATTTACTCAATAATATCATAATCATTATCTAAATTATCATTAGCTAAATCACTATCAAATAATAATTCATCATCTTCATCATCTATTACTTCAAATAATTCATCACTATCTTCAATAGCTTCCTCATCTTCAAGTAAAATATCATCTTCTGTTGCTTCTTCTTCATAGCCATCTAAATCTTCATCACTTATTACTTCTTCTTCAGCTAATAATTTCTTTTCTTGTTCTGGATCGTATTCAATTCCTTCTTCGATATTTTCTTTTAGTTCTAGTTCTTGGTTATCATCAGAGTATAGTCTAATGTCTAAACCTAATGATTGTAATTCTTTTACTAATACTTTAAAGCTTTCTGGAACTCCTGGCTCTGGAACATTTTCTCCTTTAACTATTGCTTCATATGTTTTTACTCTTCCTACAACATCATCTGATTTTACTGTTAACATTTCTTGTAAAGTATATGATGCTCCATATGCTTCCAATGCCCAAACTTCCATTTCTCCAAAACGTTGACCACCAAATTGTGCTTTTCCTCCTAGTGGTTGTTGTGTAACTAAAGAGTATGGCCCTGTTGAACGAGCATGTATTTTGTCATCTACTAAGTGGTGAAGTTTTAACATGTACATAACTCCAACTGTAATTGGCTTGTCAAATGGATCTCCTGTTCTTCCATCATAAAGTATCATTTTTCCATCTTCACTCATTCCAGCTTCACGTAAAACTTCTTTAACGTCTTTTTCTGTTGCACCATCAAATACTGGTGTAGCTATTTTCCATCCTAGTGCTTTTGCAGCTCCTCCTAAATGTACTTCTAACACTTGCCCTAGGTTCATACGTGAAGGCACACCTAATGGGTTTAATAAAATATCAATTGGTGTTCCATCTGGCATGAATGGCATATCTTCTTCTGGTAATACTCTTGAAATAACACCCTTATTCCCATGACGCCCAGCCATCTTATCTCCAACGGAAATTTTTCTTTTTGTTGCTATATAACATCTAATTATTTGATTTACTCCAGGTCCTAATTCGTCTGAGTTGTCTCTTGTAAAGATTTTTACATCTACTATTGTTCCTGCTTCTCCATGTGGTACTCTTAATGATGTATCTCTTACTTCTCTAGCTTTTTCACCAAAAATTGCTCTTAATAGTCTTTCTTCTGCTGTTAAATCTGTTTCTCCTTTTGGTGTAACTTTACCAACTAAAATGTCCCCTGGTCTAACTTCTGCACCTATTCTTATAATTCCATTTTCATCTAGGTCTTTTAACGAGTCATCACCTATATTTGGTATATCTCTTGTGATCTCTTCTGCTCCTAGTTTTGTATCACGACATTCACAGTCGTATTCTTCTATATGGATTGATGTAAATACATCTTCTTTAACTAATTTTTCGTTTATTAATATAGCGTCTTCGTAGTTATATCCTTCCCATGTTGAGAAAGCTATTAATACATTTTTACCAAGTGCCATTTCTCCATTTTGTGTTGATGGTCCATCTGCTATTGCATCACCTTTTTTAACTTCTTCTCCTGCTTTTACTATTGGTTTTTGATTTATACATGTTCCACCATTTGTTCTTTTAAATTTACGCAATTTGTGTACTATTGTTTTTCCATTTTTATATTTTACTGCTATGCTATCTCCTGTAACTTTTTCAATAATTCCATCATCTTCTGCTAATACTAGTATTCCAGAGTCTTTGGCTGCTCTATATTCTATTCCTGTTCCTACTATTGGACTTTCTGTAATCATTAATGGTACTGCTTGACGTTGCATGTTTGCTCCCATCAAGGCTCTTTTTGCGTCATCATGCTCTAAAAATGGTATCATGGCAGCAGCTACTGAAACTAATTGTTTTGGTGAGACGTCTACATATTGTACTTTGTCACTATCTACTTCTATAATTTCATTTTTATATCTAACTCTTATTCTGCTATTTACAAATTTTCCGTCTTTATCTACTGGTTCAGATGCTTGTGCTATAATGTAATTGTCTTCTATATCTGCACTCATATATTCTACTGTTTCTGTTAGTTTATGAGTTTCTGGATCTACTTTTCTATATGGGGTCTCTATAAATCCATATTCGTTTATTTGTGCAAAAGATGAAAGTGCTGAAATTAGTCCTATGTTTGGTCCTTCTGGTGATTCTATTGGACATAGTCGTCCATAGTGTGTATAGTGAACATCACGAACCTCAAATCCTGCTCTTTCTCTTGTTAGTCCACCTGGTCCTAAAGCTGAAATTCTTCTTTTATGTGTTAATTCTGATAGTGGATTTGTTTGATCCATAAATTGTGATAATTGTGAACTTCCAAAGAATTCTCTTATTGATGAGGTTATTGGTTTTGTGTTTATTAAGGTTTGTGGTGTTACAACGTCTAGATCTTGTATTGTCATTCTTTCACGCACTACTCTTTCTAATCTTGTTAGTCCAATTCTAAATTGGTTTTGTAGTAATTCTCCTACACAACGTATTCTACGATTTGCTAAGTGGTCTATGTCATCTGGCTCTCCTAGTCCATGTGATATATTTAATAAGTAGTTAATTGAAGCTATCATGTCTTCTGTTGTTATATGTTTTGGTACTAATTCGTCCATTCTTTCTTCTAAGGCTTTTACTAAGTCTTTTTCTTCTGTATTGTCTGTAATATTTTTTAGTATGTTGTAATTTACTAGTTCTCTTATATGCAATTTACTTAAGTCTACGTTTGGCAATACACTATGTATGTTAACTGTACTATTTCCAATTACTCTTACTTTTCTATCTAATAACATGATGTCTACTACATTTATTCCCGCATTTTGTATTGCTTCTGCTATTTCTTCTGAGATTATTTCTCCTGCTTGTACAAATAATTCTCCTGTTTCATTATCAACTATGTCTTCTGCTGATATTTTTCCTTTTATTCTTAAAGCTAAATTTAATTTTTGATTGAATTTGTATCTTCCAACTTTTGCTAAGTCATATCTTTTATTGTCATAAAATAATCCATTAAATAGATTTCTTGCTGCGTCTACTGTTGGTAATTCTCCTGGTCTTAATTTTTTGTATATTTCTATTAAGGCTTCGTCTTGGTCTTTTATTGTGTCTTTTCCTATTGTTGCTGTTATCATTTCTTCGTCTCCAAATAGTTCTCTTATTTGGTCATCTGTTATTATTCCTATTGCTCTTAATAGCGTTGTTACTGGTACTTTTCTTGTTCTGTCTACACGTACATAGAATATGTCATTTCCATCTGTTTCATATTCAAGCCATGCTCCACGCAAAGGCATAACTGTAGATGTGTAAGTCTTTTTTCCTGTTTTTGTGTCGAATTCTTCTGCATAATAACATCCTGGTGAACGTACTAATTGGCTTACTACTACTCTTTCTGCTCCATTTATTACAAAGGTTCCACTGTCTGTCATTAGTGGAAAGTCTCCTAAGTATATTTCTTGTTCTTTTATTTCTCCTGTTTCACGGTTTATTAGTCTTACTTTTACATGTAGTCTTGTTGCATAGGTTGCATCTCTTTCTTTTGCTTCTTCTACTGTGTATTTTGTTTTTTCTTCCATAAAGTAATCAAAAAATTCTAGTACTAGGTTTCCTGAATAGTCTTCTATTGGAGATATGTCTTTTAATACTTCTCCTAATCCTTCTTCTATAAACCATTCGTATGAGTCTCTTTGGACTTTAATTAGATTTGGCATTTCGATGTAATCGCCGACTTTTGCAAAGTCTTTACGAGAAGATTTCTCGTGTTGAATTTCTTTTAGTTTCAAAAAAATCACTCCTAAAAAAATATTAAGCAGATATTTTGGTTCTTGGAAAATGCGTTAGCATTGTCTTAGAATTTAAGTTTGCAAATTTTATTTTGCTTTTTTTGATATTTAAATTTTTAAAAGAAGTCCTTCTTAAAATTAATTTGTTTTCTATTGGATTTTAATTTGTCTGCTCTCACAAATTATTGTCTTTTAGGACAAATTAGATTTTAATTCCTCTTCTTTTAATTTTTACCTTGGAATTAATTTTTGTTTTTGTTAAGAAAAGTTTACTTCTGTATAAAATAAACGGCAATAAAAGAGCTGTTGAAATTTTCTTCTTTTTCAACTCGCTCTAAGCTTTATTTATTTTCTATATTGATTTTTGTTTTTTATTTTTATCACCCTTATTTTTTTTATTACTTTTGGGTATTTTTTCTCTTTTTGCAAATTTACATTATGATATCATATTTTACTAGTTTGTGTCAAGTATTCTTGTTAATTAAGTTTTGATTTTTTGTAAGTTATGGTTATTATAGCATTATTTATATAAAACTGAATTAACTAAAAATAATATGGCTAAACTATGTACATAAATAATTACAAAATATTGAAAAAATGTATTGAAAAAATTTATTATGAATGTTATAAATATAAAAATATGTAATAACATGATTACATAAGATCTTATTACCCGACAGTTTTTAGAAAAAAGGAAGAATTGAAAAAAAACACCAACTTTGGTAAAATATTGATGACAAAAAAACAAACTCAATATTTACGAAAGAAGGTGTTTTTATGAATAAATTGTATAATACTCAAAAG
>CAQPRV010000049.1 GCA_948857205.1 uncultured Clostridia bacterium | reverse complement strand
GTGCCACACTAACCCAAGCACTTACTCAAACAATAACAAATTTAACTGAACATAAAAAAACACAGTTAAGATTTGAATCTGGATAAATTATATAATAAAAATAAAATAAATCAATAGAAATCTCAAAAAAAGGTATTTTTTGGGGGGTAAGGGGAATTCTACCTATAACATGGAAATAATTACCATATTTAATTAAATATATTAAAAAATCTTAATGTAAGAAGAAATTAGATTGAAATATAAAAATTTAATCTTTATTTCTGTATTAAAATGCTCCTAATAGACTTTTTTTATTTTATATGATATATTAGACAATAATCATATATTGGAAAAAATGAAAATTAAAGAATGCATAAATAGGATAACTTAAAAAAAATCAATATAATAAAAAAAGCAAGGGGAAATTATGGAAAAAGTAGATAAAAGAGATAAAATAGGAATCACATTAAAGATTTTATTTATAATATCAGGAATAATATTTGCAATACCATCAATAAAATATTACATAAAAAATAAAACAATATACAAATTTGAAGAATGGTTTAAATATCTATTAAATGATACAGATAGACTAGAGCAAACAATAATATATATTATTATACTAATCTCAATGACTCTAATTTATTTTCTAATAATAAAAAATAGAAATAAAATATTTAAAAATAATAAAAGAATATATATATACATAGCAATAATTTCTATAATATTTATTGTAGTAATACCATTTACATGTTCTGATGTATTTTACTATTTAGGAGTTGGAAGAATAAATAGCGAATATAATCAAAATCCATACTATACAACAATAAAAGAATTTGTTGAACAACAAGGAAATGAGAAATATATAGAAAAAGATACAGTATTAGCACAAGGATATATAAATGATTGGGCAAATTCTACAGTAGTATATGGTCCAATATGGACTTTAATATGTAGAATAGTAGCTTCTATGTCTTTAGGAAATATAGACTTTGGACTATTTATATTTAAACTAATAAATGTTATAGTTCATTTATTAAATTGTTATTTAATTTACAAATTAAGCAACAAAAAGATATTTACCTTATTATATGGATTAAATCCATTTATTTTAATAGAAGGAATAGCGTGTGTGCATAATGATATATTTGTCATCTTATTTACTTTAGCAAGTTTTTATTTTTTACTAAAAAGGAAGAATATATTAATAAGTTTGGTATTTTTAGCTCTAGCAACTTCAATAAAATATTTTACAATATTAATATTACCATTTATAGTAATTTATTATGTAAGAGAATATAAACCTTTAAAAAGATTTACTAGTTGTATCTTATATGGAGGACTATTTGCTTTTATATTAGGGATAACCTATTTATTATATATAAAAGATTTAGAAGTATTTAGTGGATTATTTATACAACAAACAAAATTGGCAAAGAGCTTTTATATCATACTTACAGAATATTTTACAACTCCTGAAGGAATTGCAGAAAAATTAAATAAATTATTATTAGAAATATTTGTTATAATTTATTTCTTTACATGTATAACAATAATTAATAAAAAAGAGATTAAATTTTCAAAAGAAATACAAAAAGCAAATTATTTTATAATAGCCTTTTTATTTTTATTAATAACTAATTTTCAGCCATGGTATATAATGTGGTTATTTCCATGTTTTATTTGGCAAAAGTCAGAAGATATAAAACTAATAATACAAGTTTCTTTAATAAGCCAATTTGCAAACAGTGTTTTTCTAATAAATGGAGAAGGATGGAAAAATGGTACACCTTTTTCATATTTTATGGTTTTAGGAACTTTAATAGTTGTTATATATAATACTAGAAAACCAAAAAAATTAAAGAGGTAAAAATGAAAAAAACTAATAAAAAAGATACAATATATTTTTTAATAATTTTTTGCTTTAGTTTAATTATTTTTATAAAATATTTAAATGGACATTTTTCTGCTGATACTTTTAATATTATTAATATTGGTTATAAAAATTACGCAATAAAATATTCCTTATTGGATGGAAGGCTATTTATGGCAATAATAGGATTAATAGCACATAAAATTAATATTCCTATTCTTACATATGTAATAGTATTACAAATTCTAGCAATTTTTGTAACATGTATAATTATAATAAAATTAAAAAGAATAATTTTAGAATATAAAAAGATAGAAAATAAATGGCAAGAAATATTCATAATATTAGTTTGTTATTTTACAATATTTAATTTTACATATTTAGAAAATATGTATTTCGTAGAATGCTTTGTAATGGCTTTAAGTATACTATTTTATATAGTTTCGGCAAAATATATTGTAAAAAAAGAAACTTTAAAAGGCTTTATATATTTAATTTTAGGTTTATTATCTTACCAAGGAACAATATCATCATTATTTATATTTTTGATTTTATTTAGTATGCTAGAGGAAAAAAACTTAAAAGAAATATTAAAAATTTTTATAAAAGGTGCTATTATTTTTTTAATAGCCCTAATATTAAATAATATATTAATAATTATAACTGAAAAAATATTTAATATAACTCAGACTAGAGGAATAAATATAAAAAAAATTTTTAGTAATATTTTATATATTATATATATTTCCAGAGATTTACTAATTAAAACAGCAAATTTATTTCCTAATTATTTATTTATATTTTTTGTTGTTATAATTAGTATAATTATAATATTAAAAATAAATGAAAAAAATAGAAAAAATCATAGTAAAAGAAATGAAATAATTTTAATTGAACAGATGATAATTATAGTTTTATGTATTATATTTGCTTTAGGAGTATCCAGTATAAGATTAACAGCTATAAATTCAGGTAGAATAAGATTTTCCATGGGAGCAACTATAGGAATAATTTTTATTCATTTAATTGTTAAAACAGATATTTTAGAAATTTGTACAAAATATGATAAAATATTGGTTGGAATTTTTATTATTTATAGTATAATAAATTCAATAAATTATATTTACTTAATTAATTTAAATAAACAAGCAAACAAACAAGATGAAATAAAGGTATATGAAATAGAAAATTATTTAAAAGAATATGAAGAAACAGAAAAAATTAAAGTAGAAAAAATTTGTGGAATTGTAATTGAGAATAACAGTGATAAAGCATTTTATAGTAAAAATAGTGAAGAAGTAGGAATAGCAGTAAGTTGTCTTAGAACAGAATGGGCTTTTCAAGGAATAATAAACTATTATACAAGCAGAAATTTAGAAAAAGAAGAATTGACAGAAGAAAACAGAAAGATATATTTAGATAGAGTAAATGAAAACAAGAATTATTTATGTATAGGAGATACCTTATATGTAAGTATTTATTGGTATTAAAAATTAGGAGGAATTTGTGTGGATAAGTTAGTTTTAATTGATGGAAATAGTATTATGAATAGAGCCTTTTATGGAATAATGGGAAGTAAAATGTTAATGACAAAAGATGGGAAATATACAAATGCTATATATGGATTTTTATCAATTTTATTTAAAATAATAGAAGACATAAATCCGCAATATATGGTAGTATCCTTTGACTTAAAAGGACCAACTGAAAGACATAAATTATATGAAGGATATAAAGCAAATAGAAAAGGTATGCCAGATGAATTAGCTGAACAAATGCCAATAATAAAAGAAATATTAAGTGCAATGAATATTGATATAGTAGAAAAACAGGGCTATGAAGGTGATGATATATTACGGTACTTTATCAAAATATGGAGAAAAAAAAGGATTAGAAGTAACAATACTTTCTGGAGATAGAGATACCTTTCAATTAGCAACAGACAAAGTTACAATTAGAATTCCACATACAAAGGCAGGAAAAACAGAAACAGAAGAATTTAACAGAGAAAAAATTAAAGAAAAATATGGAATAGAGCCACAACAATTAATAGATGTAAAAGGCCTACAGGGAGATACATCAGACAACATACCAGGAGTACCTGGTATAGGAGAAAAAACAGCTTTGACTTTAATACAAAAATATGGCTCAATAGAGAATCTTTACACAATAATAGAAAAAGAAGAAGATGAATTAAAAGGAAAGCAAAGAGAAAAGATTATTAATAATAAAGATCTTGCAATTTTATCAAAAACTTTAGGAACGATCAATATAGAAGTTCCAATAGAGGATACTCTAGAAAACTTTAAGATAGAAGAATGGGACAGACAAAAAGTATTAGAAATATTTAAAGAATTAAACTTTAAGAGATTTATTGAAAGATTTTCATTAGAAGAAAGTACAAAAGAGAGTAAAAAACAAGAAAATAAAGAGATTTTCAAAAAAGTAAATAAAAGCAAAGAAGAAATAATAGAATTAATTAAAGAACAAGAAAAGATGTGCTTTTATTTAAACACAAAACCAGATGATAAAAGTGAGAAAATAATAAAAGAAAAAATAATAGCAATTAGTATATATCAGGAAAAAGAAAATGAAGCTTATTATATTTCAATAAAAGATGATGAAATACAACAATTTAAAGATATATTTGAAGATGAAAAAATAAAGAAAACAAGTATAGATTTAACAAAAATATATATATTATTAAAACAAGAAAATATCAACATAAAAGGTATGGATTATGATATAGGAATAGCATCCTATATACTTAATTCTACTAATAATAAAATAAAGATAGAAAATTTAATAGAGCAATATTTAGAAATTGATATAAATAATACCTTAGATAAAAAAGAACAACAACAAATTAATTTATTTGATAATATTGAAACAGAAAATATAAAACAAGAAGAAAAAGATAGATATAGATTATATGCATATGCGATAAATGAAATAAAGAAAATAACCTTAAAAGAACTAGAAGAAATTAATGGAATAGATTTATTTTATAACATAGATATGCCAACAGTAGAAGTATTATCAGATATGCAAGCAAATGGAATGTATTTAGATGAAAAAGAATTAAATGAATTTGGAAAAGAACTTACAGAACAATTAGAGGAGCTCACTAAAAAAATATATGAAAGATCAGGAGAAGAATTTAATATTAATTCTACAAAACAATTAGGTCAAATATTATTTGAAAAAATGAAATTACCAGTAATAAAAAAGACAAAAAGTGGATATTCAACAGATGTTGATGTTTTAGAAAAACTAAAAAAAGAAGATCCTATAATAGAACTAATTTTAGAGTATAGACAACTTATGAAATTAAATTCAACTTATGTTGAGGGATTAAAACCATATATAAATTCAAAAACCAAAAGAATACATTCCTTTTTTCACCAAACAATTACTGCTACAGGTAGGATTAGTTCAACAGAGCCAAATCTTCAAAATATACCAACAAGATTTGAATTAGGCAAAAGAATAAGAAAAGCTTTTAAACCAGAAGCAGGAAAAGTATATATTGATGCTGACTATTCTCAAATAGAATTAAGGATATTAGCTGCGATTTCAGAAGATGAACATATGATAGAAGCCTTTAACGAAGGTCAAGACATTCATAAACAAGCAGCTTCTAAAGTATTTAAAACACCAATAGAGGAAGTAACAAAAGAGCAAAGAAGTAATGCTAAAGCAGTAAATTTTGGAATAGTTTATGGAATTAGTGATTTTGGTCTGGGTGAACAACTAGGAATTTCAAGAAAAAAAGCAAAACAATATATAGATGAATACTTAGAACAATACTCTGGTATAAAGAAATTTATGGAAAATATAACAGAAGAAGCAAAAGAAAAAGGATATGTAGAAACCTTATTTAATAGGAGAAGATATATTCCAGAACTGAAATCAAATAATTATATGGTAAGACAATTTGGTGCAAGAGTAGCTATGAATACTCCTATTCAAGGAACAGCTGCTGATATTATGAAGATAGCAATGATTAAAGTATATAGAAAGTTAAAGAGTGAAGGACTACAGTCAAAAATTGTTTTACAAGTTCATGATGAAATGATGATAGAAGTTCCAGAAAATGAAGTTGAACAAGTTAAAAATATTTTAAAAGAATCAATGGAAAAGGCAACTAAATTAAAAGTACCTCTAATTGCAGAAATATCTGAAGCATGTAATTGGTATGAATGCAAGTAAAACATTTTATATAATAAAAAGGAGAGAAAATTGTTGAAGAATAAAAAAGCACTTTTATTTATATTAATAATTTTGATTTTATTTGTTTTTCTTGGATTTTTTAAAGATAAATTGTTAATGTTAATTTATCCTAAAACTTATCAAGAGATTGTAAATATGTATGCAAATAATTATAACGTTGATGAAAATTTAATATTTGCTGTAATAAAAGCAGAAAGTAATTTTAATCAAGAGGCTATTTCCAATAAAAAGGCTATTGGACTAATGCAAATAATGGAAGAAACTGCTAAAGATGTTGCTATAAAGTATTCAATTGATATTGATATAAATAATTTGAGACAAGAAATTTTAAAGATAGATAATAATATTAATATTGGTACTAAATATTTGCAAATTTTAATAGCAAAATATAATAACATAGAGGTTGCTTTAGCTGCTTATAATGCTGGTATTGGTACAGTAGATAATTGGATTGATAAAGGAATTATTAAAAGTGATGGTACAGATATTGAAAATATTCCGTATAAAGAAACTAATACCTATGTAAGAAAGATATTAAGGGATTATAAGATTTATAAAAGCTTATATAGTTAATTAATAAAGATAAGGTAGTTAATTAAAATTTCAAAAAGTATATAATTTGAATTTTTAGTTGATTGCCTTATTTTTAAAAAATAAAAGTGATTTACATAATTTACTAGACAAAATGGAAAAAATAGGCTACAATATATAGTATTAAGGAAAAAGAGGAGCAAACAAAATGGTAATAGAGCAATTAATATTCACATTCATTTCTTTTACTATATTTGTATATATGTTTTTTAGAATGATAAAAAAAAATGATACAACATATCTTACAATAATAGTTTTAGAAGCAATAGGAATAGGATTAAACTTTATAGAAGTACTATTTAATATCAAATTAAATATGATATTTATAATTTTTAAATATATAGCATCAATATTATTACCAATATTAATAGTAATAATAGAAAAACACTATGCATCCTTATATGAATTACTAAACTTATCAAAAGCAAAAACAAATCTAATATTTGGACACAGAAAAAAATCAAAAACTTATTTATTTAAAGTATTAGATAAAAACAAGAATAGTTATAAAGCACACTTACTACTTGCAAAAGTATATGAACAAGAAGGAGAGATACAAAAATCAATAGACGAATATGTGCAAGCTATAGATATTAATAAACAAGATTATGATTCATATTATAAAGTATCAGAATTATTAAATAAAATAGAGAGAAAAGAAGAAGCAAGTGAGATGCTATCTAATTTATTAAATAAAAAGCCAGATATGGTAAAAGCATCAGAATTATTAGGAAATATATTAATAGAGCAAGAAAAATACAAAGAAGCAGCAAATATATACACAGAAGCAATAAAGTATAATCCAGTTAATTTTGAACTACATTACAATTTAGGACTAGTATACACAATGCTAAATGACTTTCAAAGTGCAAAACAAGAATATGAAAAAGCAGCAGAAATAAATTCACTATCCTATAATTCAAAATATTCTTTAGCACAAATTGCATTAATCTTTAAAGAATTAGAAGAAGCTGAAAAAAGATTTTTAGAAGTAATTGAAGATGAAGAATTATCATCAGATGCATATTACGAATTAGCAAAAATATCTTTAATAAAGATGGATAAAGATACAGCAATAAGATATATCAATATAGCAATAGATATAAATAGCCAAAAAATTGTGAATAAAGTTAAAGAAGATCCAATATTTATACCAATACTAGCAAAAATATCAATTCCAGCTAAACTAGAAGGAGAAACAAAAACAAAATTAAAAGAAAAAGAGACAAAAGCAAAAAAACATTTAGAGGAAACTTGCGAAATAGCTAGAAGTTTAAGTTATAATGATATAAATTTATTAAACAAAGGAGCAAAAGAAGAACAAAAAAATAACAAGAATAATAAAAAACAAAAAGAAAATAAATACAGAGAATAATTTAAGTTTACACCTTTGCCAATTGGATGTTATAATATATAATTTTTTTACACTTTGCGTGTCACAACCTATAAATTAAGATTTAATCTGTAGGTTGCTCTAATTACAATAAAATATACTAATAAAAATCCATGAAAATACATAAGTAAATTCATGGATTTAACAATTTTTTTAACAATTTATTTAAAGTTAAATTTTAAAAATATAAATAATAAAAAAGTAAATTACATATAATAGAATAAATTAGAAAAAAAGAAAGAAGGTTTTCAAAGTGGGTACTAATATTGCGGTTATTGGTGGAGATTTAAGAATTGTAAAATTAGTCAATATGCTTGCAAAGGATGGTAACATGGTATATACTTATGGAATAGAAAAAGCAGAAGAACTAAAAGAAAATTCTAATATAATTTTTTGCGACAAAATAAGTAAAGCAATTAGAGAAGACGTAGAAATAGTTATTGGACCAATTCCATTTTCAAGTAATGGAAAAAGTATAAATTCTCCCTTTAGTGATAAAGAAATATCTGT
This sequence comes from uncultured Clostridia bacterium, assembly GCA_948857205.1. Taxonomy (GTDB): domain Bacteria; phylum Bacillota; class Clostridia; order TANB77; family CAG-508; genus CAG-269. The sequence continues at coordinate 2,693 of CAQPRV010000049.1, read as the reverse complement.
TAGAGAGGTAATGCATTACCTAAATGCTAAAATATTAATAGCAGGAAGTATATCACCAGAAATATATGAAATGGCAAATGATGAGTATATAGAAATAATAGATATAATGAAAAGAGAGGAATTAGCAGTATTAAATACTATATCAACAGCTGAAGGAGCAATCGAAATTGCAATATCTAATACAAACAAAATAATACATGGAAGTGAAGTATTAATATTAGGCTTTGGTAGAATAGGGAAAGTTTTAGCTAGAAAAATGTCAGGACTATCTGCTAAAGTTACATGTGCAGCAAGAAAAGATGAAGATTTAGCATGGATTAAAGCTTATGGATATGAAGAAACCAATATAAATTTTTTAGGAGAAAACATATCAAAATATGATATAATAATGAATACAGTCCCACATCTAATATTAAATAAAGAAAGATTAAAATATGTAAAAGAAGACTGTTTATTAATAGATTTAGCATCAAATCCAGGAGGAGTTGATAAAAAAGAAGCGAAAGATAGAAATTTACAACTAATATGGGCCTTAGCTTTACCAGGAAAAGTTGCACCGATAACAACAGCAGAAATAATAAAAGAAACAATATATAATGTACTAAGAGAAATTTATAAAAAATAGAAAAGAAGGGAAGAAAAATATATGATAATAGAAATTATAAAATCAATTTTATTTGGAATAGTTGAAGGAATAACCGAATGGTTACCAATTAGTAGTACTGGGCATATGATATTATTAGAACAATTTGTAAAACTTAATGTAACACCAGAATTTTGGAAAATGTTTTTAGTAGTAATACAATTAGGAGCAATTTTAGCAGTAGTAGTATTATATTTTAACAAACTTAATCCATTTTCAAATAAGAAAACAAAAGAGCAAAAAAAGGATACATGGATATTATGGTCAAAAGTATTAGTAGCATGCCTTCCAGCAGCAATAATTGGACTATTATTTGATGATTTAATAGAAAAATTTTTAGACAGTCCTTTTATAGTAGCAATTATGTTGATTATATATGGTATAGCTTTTATAATAATAGAAAACAGAAACAAAAAAGCTAATATTACAGAATTAAAAAATATGACTTTTAGAACAGCCTTAATTATTGGTATATTTCAATTACTAGCCTTAATACCAGGGACATCTAGGTCAGGTGCAACAATTTTAGGAGGAATACTAATAGGAACTTCACGAGAAATAGCAGCTGAATTTACTTTCTTTTTAGCAATACCTGTAATGTTTGGTGCAAGTTTATTAAAATTATTGAAGTTTGGCTTAGCCTTTAGAGGTCAAGAAATGGCAATATTAATTGTTGGATTAATTACTGCTTTTATTATTTCTATTATAGCAATTAAATTTTTAATGAATTACATAAAGAAAAATGATTTTAAAGCTTTTGGATATTATAGGATTATTTTAGGAATTCTTATATTAGCATATTTTACTTTTGCATAATTTATAGAAAAAGAATCATAAAAAACTTTGAATTTACATATGTATTTTCAAAGTTTTTTTATGTTATAAATTACATATGAAACATAGTTATATCAAAGAAAATTAATATATAAATAAACAATAAAAATTTCTTGTATCTTTATTGGAAAAAAATACATAAAAATATTTTTGAAAAAAATAAAAAAAAGTATTGACAAACATAAAACAGTAATGTATAATTAAAATCGTTCCGCACAAGAGGAACAAAAAAGTACATTGAAAAGTAAACAATAAAATCCTTTAGAGAATAAACCGAAGCGGTACCGAAAAGGGTGTAAGGTTTGAAAAAACTTTGCATAAAAAAGTACCGAACAAGTAAATTTTTAAAAGTTTTTATAAAAAAGTAAGAAGCAAAAAGAGCTTGAGAAAAACTTAAATATTATAAAAGTTTATATAAAAGAAATAACTATAAAAATATATTATTTCTAAAAACTAATATAACAAGAGAGTTTGATCCTGGCTCAGGATAAACGCTGGCGGCGCACATAAGACATGCAAGTCGAACGAACTTAACCTTTAGTTTACTATTGGAGCGGTTAGTGGCGGACTGGTGAGTAACACGTAAGCAACCTGCCTATCAGAGGGGAACAACAGTTAGAAATGACTGCTAATACCGCATATGCCATGAGTATCACATGATACAAATGGGAAAGGAGCAATCCGCTGATAGATGGGCTTGCGTCTGATTAGATAGTTGGTGGGGTAATGGCCTACCAAGTCAACGATCAGTAGCCGAACTGAGAGGTTGAACGGCCACATTGGGACTGAGATACGGCCCAGACTCCTACGGGAGGCAGCAGTCGGGAATATTGCGCAATGGAGGAAACTCTGACGCAGTGACGCCGCGTATAGGAAGAAGGTCTTCGGATTGTAAACTATTGTCGTTAGGGAAGAGAAAGGACAGTACCTAAGGAGGAAGCTCCGGCTAACTACGTGCCAGCAGCCGCGGTAATACGTAGGGAGCGAGCGTTATCCGGAATTATTGGGTGTAAAGGGTGCGTAGACGGGAAAGCAAGTTAGTTGTGAAATCCCTCGGCTTAACTGAGGAACTGCAACTAAAACTATTTTTCTTGAGTGTTGGAGAGGAAAGTGGAATTCCTAGTGTAGCGGGCAATATGGTAGGCGTGTTCCAGGACACTTTTGTCCAGGAAATGGCTTCCCAGGTGACTTCGGAAAGCCAGGGCGCAAATTCTCT
>CAQPRV010000048.1 GCA_948857205.1 uncultured Clostridia bacterium | reverse complement strand
TAATTTTAATTCTTCTTTTGCAGTTTCTTCATTTGTTTTTTGTCCTGCAGTTGTTGCTCTTTTTAGTATTCCATTTTCACTTGTTAATGTTATTATTGTTACTCCTGCTAGTATTAATAGTACTATTATTGTTATTACAAGTGCTATTAATGTAATTCCGATTTTTCTCCTTTGTTATTTTCATACATACCTCCATTATCTTATGTAATCATGTTATTACATGCTTTTTTATATTTATAACATTATTTGTTATTTTTTTCAATAGTTTTTAAATTAATATTTGTAGTTTAACCACATAGTTATAAATAATTCAAATTTATTTAAACAATATAATAATTATTGATTATTACTATGATAAAAAATTAAAAAAGTTTTTCACAAAAAATACCGATAATAATAAATAAACAAAAGTACATAATAAAATATAAGTAATAAAAATTAAAAAGAAAAATATAATTATAAAAACATGTAATTATAAAAGACAATAAACACCCAAATAATGCATAAAAAATATAAATTCGATAAAAATATTTACAATTTAACATTGCTATGTTATAATTTTTTAAGATAAAACAAAAGAGGTGAAAAAATGAATCAAATATTAAGTATAGAAGAACATAATAAAGAAACAATAAAAAAAGAAAAGAAGCAGAAAAAAGAAAAAAATAATCCAAAAGTAGAAACACAAACCATAGTGAAATTTTTTGCAATAGTAATAATCATTTTCGGAGCATGTTTAATTGGAACAGGAGCATATTCTATGTATCAGCAATCGAAAATATCTTCAGTATATGCAAAACCAATAATAAATGTTGGAGAACCAATAGAAACAGAACTAACAGTAAAAGTAGAGCACACAAAACAACTATCAAAATTTGTATATTACTGGAATAACGAAGAACAAGTAGAAACGCCATGTGAAGGAAGTAAGACATTTGAGCAAATAATAACAATACCAACAGGAACAAACACATTAAATGTTATAGTAACAGACATAAATGGACAAGAATCTAAATACCAAAAGACATTCACTATAGAAGGAGATATTAAAATAGACTTTACAGTAGAAGGAAATAACCTAAAAATAGAAACAACAGGAAAAGAAGAATTATCATACTTAACATATAGATGGGATGAGGGAGAAGAAGTAAAAGTAGATATCAATGATGTAGGAATAGAACAAAAAATAGAAATTCCAAAAGGATTACACACATTAACAGTAATAGTAGTAGACAAAAATAATAAATCTGAAACAAGAACACAAGAAGTAAATGGTGTTACAAAGCCAAAAGTAGATGTTACAACAGATGGAGCAAACAATTTTATAATACATGCAACAGATGAACAAGGATTATCAAAAATAGAATTTATAATAAATGAAGACGAAAAATATATGTTGAACTTAGATGGAAGAAAAGAATTAGAATATCCATATCCATTACATGATGGAGAAAATAGATTAGAAATAAGAGTATATAATGTAAATGATATAAGAGAAACATCAAAAGTGCTAGTAAATAAATAAAAAAAGAAACCTCCTACTACTATAAAGTTTAGTAGGAGGTTCAATTATTAATAACAAAAAAACAGAATAAAAGGTGATTAAAATGGATGGTATTTTTGAAATACTAACATATTTTTTAATATATTCATTCTTAGGGTGGATAATGGAATCAATAGTTAGAACAATATGTGAAAAAAAAATAATAAACACAGGATTTTTATATGGACCAGTATGTCCAATTTATGGAATAGGAGCAATAATAATGCTCATATTTTTAGAAAATTTTCAAAATAAGCCACTGTTATTATTTTTTATATCAATAATAATATTAACATTTTGGGAATATATAGTAGGAGTGTTGTTAGAGAAAATTTTCAAAACAAAATATTGGGATTACTCGGACCAAAAATTTAACTTTCAGGGAAGAATTTGTTTAGTAAACTCAATATGTTGGGGAGTATTAGGAGTATTATTTGTAAAATATATACATCCATTAATTTTAAATATAATATCAAAAATAGATAAAAATTTATTACATTATATAATATTTATTTTACTTATAGTAATGGCAGTAGATATAGTAATAAGTATAATAAAAGTAAAAAGTATGAAATCTACTTTAGACAGAATAGAAAAATTAAATAAAGAAATAAAAGAAAAAATAAAAGAATTAAAAGCAATAAAAAAAGAGAAAAACAAAGAAACATCACCAGAAAGTATAAAAGAAATAATTAAGCAACTAAAAAAGAGAAGAAATCGAATAATAATACATTTATATAGATATGTATATAGATTAAAAAAGGCTTTTCCTGATATAGATACAAAAGAAATAACACAAATATTAAGCAAGAAAATAGATAAATATAAAAAAAGAAAAAATACTTGAAATAACATATATATATTGTATATAATGTGTTTATAATAATAAACGGAGGAAAAAGATGATACAAGAAATATATATAATTGATGATGATGATTCTTCAATATTTATATTTAGAGAATTATTTAAAGAAGATAAAGAATATAAATTTATTAGTGTAAAAACTCAAGACATAGATATTGCTTTAAAAAGTATACCATCATTAATAGTAATAAATGAAGATGCGATAGATAGAGATGTAGTTGACTTATGTAGAAAAATAAGAAAAGATGAGGATAATACAATCACACCAGTAATAGTTGTATCATCTAAATCTTCAAAAGAACATAGAATGAGAATACTACAAGAATCTATAGAATATTTCATAAAAAAGCCAGTAGATGAACAATATTTATATTATACAGTAAAGAATTTAAATAGGCTTTTAGCAAGTAATAGAAGAATAAGTCCCTTAACAGGATTACCAGGAAATGTACAAATACATGCAGAACTAAAAAAGAGAATATCAAGAAAAGAAGCATTTTCAGTATTATATTTAGACCTAGATAATTTTAAAGCTTATAATGATGTATACGGATTTTTAAAAGGTGATCAAATCATAGAATTTACAGCAAATACAATATTAAATTATATACATGGGGGAGATATAAACGACACATTTGTTGGTCATATAGGTGGAGATGATTTTGTAGCAATAATTCCAGGAACAGAATGTGAATCAAAATGTCAAGAAATATTAGCACACTTTGATCAAGAAGTAAAAAAGTTTTTTACAGAAGAAGATTTAGAAAATGGATATATTGAAGTAGCAAATAGAAAGGGAATAATAGAACAATTTCCTTTAACATCTTTATCAATTGGAGTTGTTGTTGCTGATGTGGGAAGATTTCATAATATATTAGAAATAGGAGAAGTTGGAGCACAAGTAAAACATGTTGCAAAGTCAGTTATGGGGAGTAGTTATGCAATTGATAAGAGAAAGCAAAATAAATACGAATAAAACTTTAAATTCCTAATATAAATATAATAATATATTTATATTAGGAGTTTTTAATATGATAGTGATGAATAAAAAAAGAATAAAAATTATAGTAACTTGTATATTTATTAGTGTATTGGCTTTTTCATTTAAGATAGGTACAGTAAATGAAATAAAGCAAGATACAGAAAAAATTATATCTACTACATCAACACCAGTATCAGGAAAAACAGTAGTTTTAGATGCTGGCCATGGGATTCCAGATGAAGGAGCACAAAGTAGTAATGGAACTACTGAGGCAGAAACAAATTTAAGAATAGCTTTAAAAGTTCAAAATCTATTAGAACAAAGTGGTTGCAAAGTAATTTTAACAAGGTCAGATGAAAATGCAATTTATGATTTAGATAGTAATACTTTAAAACAAAAGAAAATATCTGATATTCATAATAGAGTAAAGATTGGAAATGAAAGTTCTGCAGATATTTTTGTATCAATACATTTAAATAAAATACCACAACAACAATATTATGGTTGGCAATGTTTTTATAAAACTGGTAACGAAGAAAGTACTAAGTTAGCAAAAAAGTTACAAGAGAATTTAAATAAATCAATTCAAAAGGAAAATAAAAGAGTTGCAATGAAATTGGATACAGTGTATATTATGAAACATGTAGAGATTCCAATTTCAATTGTAGAGTGTGGATTTTTATCTAATCCAGAAGAAGAAAAGCAATTGCTTGATGATGGATACCAAAATAGGCTTGCATGGGGAATTTACAATGGAATTATCAATTATTTTTATGAAGATTAGATAATATCTTCTATTATATGTATAAAAATATTTAAATTAAAAAAGAGAAATAAAGAAATAAAAATTGTACTTTTTTATAATATGTTGTATAATAAAATAGGATTATATGTATAAAAGGAGTTAAAAATATGAAAAACAGATTAAAAATAATAGGAATTAGTAACAAAAAAATGTTTATAGCAACAGGATTGGCACTAGGAATTTTAGCTTCAACAACAGGATGTAATAAAACTAAAATAGAAGCAGGAAATCAAGTGGAGACTACACCAATAGCTGAGGAGAGAAATAAAAAGCTAACTAAAGAGGAAAAACTAAAAAAACAAATAGAAACTACAGTTTTAGTACCAGAAAATGTATTACCAGATATGAAAGCAAGATATTTAGAGAAATATAATGAACAGAATAAAACAGATTATAAATTAGAAAATTTAAAATTAATAAAAGCATATACAGACTATATAATAGTAACTGAGAATGGAACGATATATACACATGGAGAAACGCCAGACGTCTTATATAATAAGTTACATGAAAAAAACATAAGCTTTGATGCAGATGAATACAATAAACAAATATATAAAAGTTCAATTGGAGAAGAAATACTCGAGCAAATGTTAGATGATGGAACTCCAGTATTGGATGGAAATAAATTAGAAAACGTAGGAAAAAAAATAAAGAGTTCTACATTAAGTAATTTTAGAAATGTGTTTGATAAAGGATTCGAATTAAAAAACAACTTTACCAAAGAAAATTTACAAAAATATATACAAAGTATAATAGAATTTTATTATGGAGAAAAAGATAAAGAAAAATCCAACACTAATATTACAAAACAAAAAGAAAAAGATGATTATGAAAGAGAATAATAAGTAAAAAATAAAAATAGTATAAAAATTCCACTTCTTGCAAACAATAAGTGTAAAACTAAATTGCAAGGAGTGGGATTTTTTTGAAACAGGAAAAAATATTAAAAATAAATGGAACCCAAATAGAAAAAAAACAATTACAGAATCACTTAGAAAAAATTGCAACAAATCATAATTTAAGCAAAAAAGCAAGTAAAGAAACCTATCCAATACCACATATGATAGAAAGTTATAAAATAATACAAGAAGTTTATAACCTATTAAATGAGCATTTAAAATTGGGAATAGGAATACATCCAGCAGGAGAATGGTTACTAGACAATCTATATATAATAGAGCAAACAGTTAAACAAATACAAAAAGAAATGACACTAAAAAAATACACAAATTTTGTTGGAATAGCAAATGGTCAATATAAAGGTTTCGCAAGGATATATGTACTAGCATCAGAAATAATTGCATATACAGACAATAAAATAGAAAAAAAGGATTTAGAAAGTTTTTTAGCAAGTTATCAAACAAAAAAATCCTTAAGCATGGAAGAAATATGGAATATAGGAATATTTTTGCAAATCGCAATAATAGAAAATATAAGAGAAGTATGTGAAAAAATATATAGTAGTCAAATGCAAAAATATAAAGCAGAAGATATAGTAGAAAGACTAGTAGAAAATAAGCAAAAAGCAGAGACAAACTTTAAAAATAAAGAAAGATTTTCTAGAATATCTAAAAATGATATGAAATATCCATTTATAGAATATATGTCATATATCTTAAAAAGATATGGAAAAAAAGGGTACAGTTATTTAAATACATTAGAAGAAGCAGTAGAAATGACAGGAACAACATTTACAGATATAATAAAAAAGGAACATTTTGATATAGCAGTAAGAAAAGTTTCTATGGCAAATAGCATAATGAGTATAAAAAGAATTCAAAGAATCAACTTTTTAGAAGTATTTGAAAGAGTAAATGGAGTAGAAGAACTATTAAAACAAGATCCAGCAAAAGTATATGAAAATATGACAAATGAAACAAAAGAATATTATAGAAATAAAATTAAAGAAATTTCCAAAAAAACAAAAATATCAGAAATTTATATAGCAAGAAAAATATTAGAAATAGCAAAGGAAAAACAAATTGGAAATAAAGAAGCACATATAGGATATTATCTAATAGATAAAGGAATAGAAGAACTATATCAAAAAATAAATTATAAAACAAAAAAAGAAAAAAGTGCAAAAAGTAAAACAAAATTATTTATATCAACAATTATAATATTTACTATAATTTTATCATCAGCAATAAGTTATATTTTAAATTTAAAAATACAGAATTTATGGATATTTGCTATAGGAATCGTTATATTCTTAATTCCAGCATCTGAATTAGTAGTTCAAATAATGCAATATATTTTAAGTAAAATAGTAAAACCAAAGATAATTCCAAAGATTGATTTATCAAAGGGAATAGATAAAGAAAATAGCACAATGGTAATTATTCCAACAATAGTGAATTCTCAAGAAAAAGTTCAGGAATTAATGAAAAAATTAGAGGTTTATTATTTAGCTAATAAATCTGAAAACTTATATTTTACTTTATTAGGTGATTGTTCGCAAAGTGGAAGAAAAGAAGAAAGTTTTGATGAAAAAGTAATAAAAGAAGGTAAAAAATTAGTAAAAGAATTAAATAATAAATATAAAGTAGAAGAAAATAAATTACCAATTTTCAATTTTATATATAGAGAAAGATTTTGGAATGCTAAAGAAAGTTCTTATTTGGGTTGGGAACGAAAAAGAGGTATGATAAATCAGTTTAATGAATATTGCTTAGGAAATATAAAAAATCCTTTTAGAGAAAATACAATAGAAGAAAATAAAGAAAGCTTACAGGAGGCAAACCTTAAATATATTATTACTTTAGATGCTGATACAGATTTAATTTTAAATTCAGCTTTTGAGCTTATTGGAACTATGGCACATATTTTAAATGAACCAGTAATTAGTGATAAGACAAATATAGTAGTAGAAGGCTATGGAATGATACAACCTAGAGTAGGAATCAATTTACAAATTAGTTACAAAAATTTATTTACAAAGATTTTTGCAGGAGCAGGTGGAATAGATTCCTATACAAATGCAATTTCTGACCTTTATCAAGATAATTTTCATGAAGGAATTTTCACAGGAAAGGGAATATATGATTTACAAACCTTTTCAAAGGTCTTATCAAAAGCAATTCCAGAAAATACAGTATTAAGCCATGATTTATTGGAAGGTTGTTATTTAAGATGTGGTTTAGCATCAGATATTTTAGTTATGGATGGATATCCAACTAAATATAATAGCTTTATGAATAGACTTTCAAGGTGGATAAGAGGAGATTGGCAAATTACAAGCTGGCTAGGTAGCAGAAGTCCACTTAATTTGCTCTCAAAATATAAGATTTTTGATAATTTAAGAAGAAGCTTATTTGAAGTTAGTTTAATTATCGCAATGTTATATTGTGGAATAATAGGGATGATGTATCAAAAAGGAATTTTATCAATAATATTAATTTTGCTAGTAATTGCTATTTTTCCCTTCTTATTAGAAATTTTAAATATATTAATATTTAAAAAAGAGGGTGAACAAAAACAAAAAACTTTTACTCCAAAAATTTCTGGAATAAAAGGAGCAGTTTTAAGAGGTATATTAACTTTAGGAAATTTACCATATAAAGCATATACCTCTGCAAAAGCAATTATTAAAACCTTATATAGAGTTAAGGTATCTCATAGAAACTTACTAGAATGGACAACTTCAGAAGAAGCTGAAAAGCAAGCAAAATCTGACTTAGTTTCTTATTTTAATCAAATGTCTTTTAATGTATTTGTTGCTGTAATAATAATTGGAATATCTTTAATGCTTAATGGATATTTAGGATTAATAATTGGTATTTTATGGTTTTTAACGCCTTTATTAATGTGGTATGTAAGTAAAGAGGAGAATAAAAAACAATCTATTAATTTATTAAATAAAGAGGAAAAACAATATGTAATTGATATTGGAAGAAAAACATGGGATTATTTTGATACCTATTTAAAAGAGGAAAATAATTATTTAATACCTGACAATTATCAAGGAGACAGAAAAGAAAAGATAGTAAAAAGAACTTCTTCTACAAATTTAGGGTTATCACTTTTAGCAATAATTTCAGCGTATGACTTATTATATATAGATTTAAAAAAGGCCTTATATTTATTAGATAAAGTTATTTTATCAATAGAAAGTTTACAAAAATGGAATGGTCATTTATATAACTGGTATAATATAGACACAAAAGAACCTTTAAAACCTAGATATGTATCGACAGTTGATAGTGGAAACTTTATAGGATATCTTTATGTAACAAAAACTTTTTTACAAAATTTAATTGATTATCAAAATAAAGAGGACACAGAAGTTGATAAAGAAAATTTAAAAAATTTGGTAAATATAATTGATAATATGATTAAGTCTTGTGATTTTTCTGTTTTATATAGTAAAGAGCAACAAATTTTCTCAATAGGATTTAATATAGAAGAAAACTCTTTAACAGATTCTTATTATGATTTATTAGCATCAGAAGCAAGGCAAGCAAGTTTGGTAGCAATAGCCAAAAAAGATGTCCCAGCAAAACATTGGAACTACCTGAGCAGAACTTTAACTATTTTAGGAAAATATAAAGGGCTTATATCATGGTCAGGAACTGCTTTCGAATATTTAATGCCAAATCTAAATATACCAAAATATGAAGGAAGTCTTTTAGACGAATCTTCTAAATTTTTAATAATGAGCCAAATGGAATACGCTAAAAGACTAAATATACCATGGGGAATTTCTGAAGCTGCTTTTAATTTAAAAGATTTTCATTCTAATTATCAATATAAAGCTTTTGGTATACCATGGCTAGGATTAAAAAGAGGTTTGGCAGATGAACTCGTTGTTTCAAGTTATGGAAGTATACTTGCAATTTCAGATGTACCAAAACAAGAAATAGAAAATTTAAAAAGATTAGAGCAACTAGGAATGTATGGAAAGTATGGTTTTTATGAAGCAATTGATTATACACCAGAAAGAGTTGGAAAAGGAAAAAAATTTAGTGTTGTAAAAACTTATATGGCACATCATCAAGGTCTAATTTTACTATCAATTAATAACTTAATAAATCAAAATATATTGCAAAAAAGATTTATACAAAATCCAGAAATAGAGGCAGTTAGTATTTTATTGCAAGAAACAATTCCAGAAACTTTTATAACAACTAAGGACAAGAAGGAGAAGGTGGAAAAATTGAAATATAAGGATTATGAAGATTATATTCAAAATACTTATAATAAAATAAATGAAAAGTTAACAATTGCAAATGTTATTTCTAATGAAAATTATACAGTAGCAATAAATCAAAAAGGCCAAGGAGTTAGTAAATATAAAGATATATATGTAAATAGATTTAAACCAACAGATGATTATTCACAAGGAATATTTTTTACTTTTAAAAATATAAAAAATAAATCAATTTGGAGTACTAATTATCCACATAATGAAAATAAAGAAAATTATCAAATAAGTTTTATGCCAGATAAAATAGAACAAGAAATAGTAAATGGAAATATAAAATCAAAGATTAATGTAGTAGTTGCATCAAATGAGCCAGTAGAGTTAAGAAGGGTGAATTTAAAGAATAATGGAAACGAAGAAGAAATTATTGAATTAACTTCATATTTTGAACCAGTGTTATCAAAAAAAGAACAAGATTATGCACATCCAGCTTTTAATAACTTATTTTTAATAACGAAATATGATGAAAAAACAAATAGTTTAATAGTAAAAAGAAAGAGAAGAGAGCTAAACCAAGAAGAAATATATTTAGCAACAACGTTATCCACAAATAGTGAAACAATTGGGGATTTTGAATATGAAATTAATGAAGAAAAGTTTATTGGAAGAGGAAATTTAGGAATACCACAAATGGTGCAAAATTCAAATCCACTTTCAAAAGCAATAGGATTAGTTACAGAACCTATTGTTGCCTTAAGGAAAACAATAAAAATAAAACCACAAGAAGAAGTAAATATAGATTTGATTATTTCAGTTGGAAATAAGGAGGAAGTTGTAAAAGAAAATCTAGAAAAATATAAATCATCAGAAAATGTTAAAACAGAGTTTGAAGTAGCAAAAGCAAGAGTAGAAACGGAAAGTAGATATCTAGAAATAAAAGGTAAAGATATAGAGATATATCAAAAAATGTTATCTTATATAATTTTTGATAATCCAACTAAATCTAGATTAATTAAAAATATACCTGAAAGAAATTATAAACAAGAGGAACTTTGGAAATATGGAATATCTGGAGACTTACCGATTATTTTAGTTAAAATTAAAGATTCAAATGATAAATATGTAATTAGTGAAGTTTTAAAAGCACATGAATTTTTTAGAAGTAAAAATATCCAAACAGAAGTAGTTATCTTAGATGAAGAAAAGTATAGTTATGAAAATTATGTAAAAGAAGAAATTGAGGATACTATTTTAAATAGGCAAATGGGCTATTTGAAAAATATAAAAGGTGGAATATTTATATTATCAAAAGAAGAAGTAAGTAAAGAAGATCTAAAATTGTTAGAATTAATTTCTACGATTTGTATTGATAGTAATAAAGGTGGAATAAAAAATAGTTTAAAAGAGCAAGAAGATGATTATTTAGAAAATTACAAAGAAATAGGAAATGAAAATGATAAAACAGTTTTTATAGAAAAACAAGAAGATGATATTGATATATTACAAAATAATAAATCTATAAAATATTATAATGAATATGGTGGCTTTTCAGAAGATGGAAAAGAATATTGGCTTAAAGTCTCTAAAGAAAATAGATTACCAACAGTATGGAGTCATATTATGGCAAATAAAAAGTTTGGAACAATAGTTACAGAAAATATGGGAGGATATAGCTGGTTTAGAAATAGTAGACTAAATAGGGTATCTAGTTGGGAAAATAATGCAAGTTATGATATACCAACAGAAATTATTTATCTAAAAGATATAGAAACAAGTAAAACATGGTCATTGGGTCTAAACCCAAAACCTGATAATAAAAATTATAATGTTAAATATGGATTTGGTTATGCAAAATATCTTCATAAAAGTGATGGTATTGAGCAAGAATTAGAGGTATTTGTTCCAAAAGAAGATAGTTGTAAAATAAATATATTAAGATTAAAAAATACTACACCAACTAAAAAGAAAATTAAATTATATTATTATATAAAACCTGTTTTAGGAGAAGATGAAATAAAAACAAATGGATATATTAAGGTTAATTTTGATAAAAATAATAATATGATTTTTGCAAAAAATCTGTATAAGGATGATTTTGAAAACACAAATATATATGTGTCATCTAGTGAAAATATTATTTCTTATACTGGGGATAAAAATTTCTTTTTAGGTACAGGTGGGATAAATAATCCAGATGGATTAAAAAAGTTAAAGCTAAATAATGAAAATACTTTAGGTAAAAAGCCATGTATTGCATATGAAATAGAAATAGAATTAGAAAATTTCCAAGAAAAAGAAATATCTTTAATTTTAGGAGCAGATGAAGAACAAATTGATTGTAAAAATATAGCTTATAAGTATCAAAAAGTGTTAAATTGTAAACAAGAATTAGATAAGGTTAAAAGCTTTTGGAGAGAATTATTGGGAAGAGTACAGGTATATACTCCATTAGAATCTGTAAATATATTGTTAAATGGGTGGGTACCATATCAAACAATATGTAGTAGACTTTTAGGAAGAAGCGGATTATATCAATCAGGTGGTGCCTTTGGTTTTAGAGACCAATTGCAAGATACAATAGGTTTAAAATATATTGATCCAAAGATTCTAAGAAAACAAGTTTTAATTCATAGTAAGCATCAATTTATGGAAGGAGATGTGCAACATTGGTGGCATCCAGATACGGGAAGAGGTATAAGAACTAGAATATCTGATGATTTATTATGGATGATATATGTAACTATGGAATATATAGAATTTACGGGAGATAAAAGTATATTAGATATAGAAACACCATATGTTAAAGGCGAAGTATTAGCAGAAAATGAAGCAGAAAGATACAATAAATTTGAATTTACAGAAGAAAAAGAAAGTATTTATAAACACTGCATAAAAGCTATAGAAAAGACACTTGACTTTGGAGAACATGGTCTACCTAAAATTGGTACAGGAGATTGGAATGATGGCTTAAGTAATGTAGGAAGTAAAGGAAAAGGTGAAAGTATATGGCTTGGATTTTTCTTGTATAATATATTAGATAGATTTATCCCTATAATAGAAGAAAAAGGAGATTTAGAATTAGTAGAAAAATATGAAAAAATAAAAGTTGGTTTAAAAAAGACACTTAATTCAGTTGGTTGGGATGGAAGATGGTATAAAAGAGCCTTTACAGACGATGGAGATACTTTAGGAAGTATGGAAAATGAAGAATGTAGAATTGATAGCATCGCACAAAGTTGGAGTATAATTTCAAAGGCAGGAGATAATGATAAAAAATATATATCAATGGAAAGCTTAGAAAATCACTTAATAGATAGAGAAAATGGAATTATAAAATTATTAGATCCACCTTTTGACAAAAGTAAATTAGAGCCAGGATATATTAAAGCTTATATGCCAGGTGTAAGAGAAAATGGTGGACAATATACACATGCAGCAATATGGGTAGTTTTTGCTGAGAGTGTACTAGGCTTTGGAGATAAGGCGTTAGAACTGTTTAAAATGATAAATCCAATTGAGCATAGTAGAACAAAAGATGCATGTAATAAGTATAAAGTAGAACCATATGTAATTCCTGCTGATATTTATGGAGTAGGAAATTTGTCAGGTAGAGGTGGTTGGACTTGGTATACTGGTTCAAGTAGTTGGTATTATAAAGTTGGAATAGAAAATATTTTAGGTTTGAGAGTAGAAAAAGGAAATCTTGTATTTAAACCATGTATCCCAAGAGATTGGAAAGAGTATCAAATTCAATATAAATGGAAGGATAGTGTTTATAATATATTTATTAAAAATCCAAAGGGTAAAAATACAGGTGTAGAAAAAGTATTAGTAAATGGTTTAGAGTTAATAGCTGACAATCAGAAAGAATTAGAAGAAGAAATAAAAATACCATTGGAAGGAAATGGACAAATTAGTAAAATAGAAGTATTTATGTAGTGCCACTGGGGACGGAGAATTTTGACAATTGCCGTTGGATGCCACTGGGGACGGAGAATTTTGGCAATATTATTTTTCAAAAAATATTAAAATTACCATATAATAAATAAAATATTGCCAAAATTCTCCGTCCCCAGTGGCATCCAACGGCAATTGTCAAAATTCTCCGTCCCTATTGGCAACTAAATCATAAAAGTTTCTAAATTCATATCCTTGTGATTGTAAATAAGAGATAGATTCTTTTAAAATAGAAGAAGAATCATTTACATCTGTAGTATCATGCATTAAAACAATAAGAGTACCTTTATTTTTAGAAGATTTTTTTAGATTATTTAATAATTGGCTTTTAGTGTATTTTCTTATTGAATCATTATTCAAACAATTCCAATCTATAAAAGTATAATCCATGTCATAAAGAAGTTTTAAAGCTTCTTTTTTCTTTACTTTATTATTAGGAGACATATAACCATTTGGAAATCTAAAAATATGAGAACAATAATTATCGATACCAATAGCTTTTCCAATTTCTAAATCTGTACTCTTAATTTCATTTATAAAGCTTTCTGGACTAGCATACAATTTGGCATTATTATGATCATATCCATGGTTAGCAATATAATGACCTTCCTCATATTCACGTTTAATAATATCTGGATGATTTTTTACATATTTGCCTATAACGAAAAAGGTTGCCTTGATATTTTTTTCTTTTAAAATATCAAGTATTTTAGGTGTTGCTTTTTTTGTAGGCCCATCATCAAAGGTTAGATAAGCTATTTTTTCTGTTCCTTTATCAAGAGAAGCTATTTTTTCTTTAAAATTATCATTTATATTACTATTTGTTGTTAATTCAAAGGCAAAAGAAATTGGTTTGTAAAATATAAAGCTAAATAATATAATTATTATCAATAAAAACAAAAAGTAATATATATGTTTTTTCTTTAAAAATAAAATTTTCACTATATTCACCATTAATATTTTATTCTATAATAAATAAAAAAATGTATAATTTTTTTTAGATTAAAAAGGGGGTTGTAAAAAAAGTCCAAACGAAAAATGAGTGAAATATTTTCACTCATCTTTTGTTTTAAAAAACGCCATAATTATTAAAAATTAAGGCGTTTATGGTATAATTATTATATGAAAAACTTAAATCATACCAATAATTATTATAAACCAAAACAATTAAAATTACCACTAGAAATTGAAAAAATTATAGAAATTTCTGATCCAGTATATAGTTTTTGTGAAATTGTAGATTGTATTGACTTAAATTCATATTTTGCAAAGAAAGGTTGCAAAACAGGTCGCCCAAGATATAATCGTACAAATTTGCTTAAAATTATATTATTTTCATTTATGGAAAATGGATATTTATCATTAAGAGGAATAGAAAAATCATGTAAAATAGATATAAGATATATGTGGATTTTAGATGATATGAAAGCACCAACATTTGCAACGATAGGAAATTTTATTAGAGATGATTTAACAGATTCAATTGAAAATATTTTTATAGCAATTAATAAAGTTATTTTTGAAAAAGATAATGTAGATCTTAATCATACATATATAGATGGAACAAAAATAGAAGCAAATGCAAACAATATACATGGGTATGGAAAAAATCTTGTATAAAAAATAGAGATAAAACATTTTTAAAAGTAACAGAAATAATAGAGAAAATGAATAACGAAGATTTAAGTCTTTTAGGAATAAAATTCGAAACACGTACAGAATATGCAATAAAATATATCGAAAAATTATTAAAAGAATATAAAAAACAATTAAATATTGATGAAAGTACATTTGTATATGGAAAAGGAAAAAGAAAAACGCCATATCAAAGAAAATATGAAGAATTGAAAGAATATAAAAAAAAATTAGAAAGATATGCAAAACATATAGAAATATGTGGAGAAAAAAGAGGAAGTTATTCAAAAACAGATACAAGTGCAACATTTATGATAATAAAAAGAGACTATATGGGGAATGATCAACTCTTA
>CAQPRV010000047.1 GCA_948857205.1 uncultured Clostridia bacterium | reverse complement strand
TAGTGTAGTTTTGAACGTGAAAGAGGCGCATTTTATATGATTAGAATTTCTTAATATTTGTAAGGCAGCCGAGAATTTGAATAAATATTTTAGATATTATTCTTCCCTTTATTTAATTATCTGCCCTAAAAATCAAGATTTATAGGGCTTAGGTAGCTTAGGTCAACAACAATATACTGAACTATAGCATAACAACCTTACAATTCATTCTATTATTATAATATTGGTAATTCTATAAATCAGCAAAACTCATATTACAAATACGTTATAATTTCGTTACCTTTTGTAATTTTTTAAATTTTTCGAATTCACTTGAATTTGTTTTATATTTAGTATAATATATAAAAAAGAAAAGAGAATACAAAGGAGGAAGATACATGCCAAGGAAAAAACAAAAAACAGAAGAATTAGAAAACAAAGAAACAATTTCTATAAAAAAAACTACTACAAAAAAAGCATCCACTAAAACTACAAAAAATCCAACAAAAAAAGAAAACAACAAAACTAGAAAAAGTCTAGAAAAACAATCAAACACTAAAAAGACAACCACAGAAAGTAAAAAAACTACAACAAAAAAAACAACAACTAATAGAAAAAGTAAAACTTCACAAACACAATCTACTAAACAAATAACTAATATAGAATATTATGATTTACCTTACAACTATAATAAAACAATAATAAAAATTTTATCTCAAACTCCAAAAACCTTATTTCTTTATTGGGAAATATCAGACGAAGATAGAAAAAATTTTGAAAATCAATATGGAAAAAACTTTTTTCAAGAAACAAAACCAGTATTAATAATATACAACAAAACCTTAAACTATAAATTTGAAGTAGAAATAAATGACTTTGCTAACAGTTGGTACTTACATGTAGCAGATAGTAATTGTGAATACCAAATAGAACTTGGCAGAAAACCTATAATTAAAAATAAAAAAGTGAATACAGACTATATATACATTACTACATCAAATCAAATTGAAACATCAAATGATAAAATATTATTTGATAAAAATCAAAAAATGGTTTACTTTAGAAATATAAAAACAAAAATCGAAAGTTCAAAACCACTAAAAACAATCTCTTTATTAAAAAATATGGGAAAAATCTATGATATATATGATTTATATAAAACAATATATCAAAAAGAAAATATAGAACAACTATACGATTTATCAAATCCATCTTCACAAAGCTCATCATCTCAATTCAAATAAAATATACTCATATCTGTTGAATTAAACTTTCAACAGATAATTTAATATAAAAAAGGAGAATTAAAATGCAACAAAAAAAAGGATATGTAAGTTTTGTACTACATGCTCATTTACCTTTCATACATCATCCAGAAAGTGATGATTACTTAGAAGAATCATGGTTATATGAAGCAATATCAGAAACCTATATTCCTCTACTTTTGAATTTTCAAAAACTAGTAGATGAAGGAGTCAAATTTAAAATAACCATGTCAATGACTCCCCCATTACTTTCCATGCTAGACAATAAGTTACTACAAAAAAAATATATAAAATATTTAAATAAAATGATAGAACTATCAAAAAAAGAAATAAAAAGAACTTCTGGAGACGAAAAACTAAATAAACTATCGCACTATTACTTTGATAGATATACTAATGACCTACACGTTTTTAAAGATATATACAAAGGTAATATAATACAAGGTTTCAAAAAATTTCAAGAACTTGGCGTTTTAGAAATTATAACATGTGGAGCAACACATGGATATTTTCCAATTCTATATGTAAATGAAAAAACTGTGAGGGCTCAAATTGCAATAGGAGTTCAAACTTATGAAAAATACTTTGGAAGAAAACCTAGAGGAATTTGGCTTCCAGAATGTGGATATATTCCAGAAGTAGATAAATATTTAAAAGAATTTGGAATTGAATATATTATTACTGAAACACATGGTATCTTATATGCTAATCCTACACCTATATATGGAACCTTTGCACCTATTGTTTCACCTGAAGGTATAGTAGCCTTTGGGCGAGATATAGAATCCTCAAGACAAGTATGGAGTTCCATAAATGGATATCCAGGTGATTACAACTACAGAGAATTTTATCGTGATATTGGATATGATATAGACTATGAATATATTAAACCATATATAGCACATAATGGCGTAAGAGTACATACTGGAATAAAATATTATAGAATAACAGGAAAAACAGATTTTAAAGATTACTATAATCTCCAATGGGCAAAAGACTCTGCCGAAAGACAAGCTGGTCATTTTCTTGATAGTAGAAATTCACAAATAGAAAACTTATCAAATTGTATGGAAACTCCACCAATTCTTCTATGTCCATATGATGCAGAATTATATGGTCACTGGTGGTATGAAGGACCATATTGGTTATATATACTTTTCAAAAAAATATATTATGACGAAAGTAACTTTCAGCTAATAACACCATCAGAATATATAGATAAATATCCAAATATGCAAATATCCTCTCCATGCCGTTCAAGTTGGGGAGCAAATGGATATAGTGAAGTATGGTTAAACCCTACAAATGACTATGTCCACAAACATTTACATGTTGCAGGAGATAGAATGTGTGAACTAGCACAACTATATCCACAAGAAAAAGGAATACGAAAAAAAGCTTTAAATCAATGTGCAAGAGAACTACTATTAGCACAAAGTAGTGATTGGCTATTTATAATAACAAATGGAACCATGGTAGACTAT
>CAQPRV010000046.1 GCA_948857205.1 uncultured Clostridia bacterium | reverse complement strand
TTTATTCTAAATGGATAATAGTGTAGTTTTGAACGTGAAAGAGGCGCATTTTATATGATTAGAATTTCTTAATATTTGTAAGGCAGCCGAGAATTTGAATAAATATTTTAGATATTATTCTTCCCTTTATTTAATTATCTAACCTAAAAATCAAGATTTGTAGGCTCTAGGTATCTTGGGTAAATAGCTATATACTGAACTGTAACTATAATAATGGCATCAATGTAGCACCAATTATACCAGCATCATTTCCCAATTTAGCGGTTTCAACTAAAATTTCTTGTCTTTCTAACCTTTTTGAATTTTCTTTTCGTATTCTTTGTTTTAATCTTTCTAAAAAGATATCTTTAAAATAAACAAAGCTACCACCAATGCCAATTATTTCAGGTTCAAAAATATTTATTAAATTACAAATCCCTATACTTAAATCTTCAATAAATTCAGAAACAACATTCTGAATCATAGTATATTCCATACTTTTATTATTAACTTCGTTAATTATTTTTAATAAATCTTCTCCTCTAACCTTTTCATCTAATTTCAATGCTTCTCTTAATTTATTCTTAAATGTTTTCATTGAAGCATATTTTTCAAAACAACCTTTTCTTCCACAATTACACTCTATACCATTTTTTTGAATTACCATATGTCCAAATTCATATCCAGGTTTAATACCTGCTTTTAGCAATTTACCATCTAAAAATGTTGCACCACCAATTCCTGTTCCTAAAGTTAAAAATATGCTTCTACTAAAACCTTTTAAACAACCATATTCATTTTCAGCAATAGCTGCACATTTTGCATCATTACCTAGAGTTATCGGAACATCAATATTTGATTTGATATTTTCTACGATATTATAATTTTTTAATCCTAAATTTACAGTTGATAAAATAACTCCATCATTTATAATACCTGGAATAGCTATGCCAATTAAATCTATAATATATTTTTCTGAAAAAAAGTTATAGTTATTTACAATAAAATCTTCTATTGTATGTTGAATATTTTCTTTTTCAATATTAGTTAATATTTTCTCTTTCTTATCCACAATATTTCCATTATTGTGGATAACTCCAATTGCAAGATGGCTTCCACCTATATCAATTCCAATTTTCATACTTTATCTCATTCCTTTTACTTTTTTAATTTCTAAACATTATATGCTGAAAATAAGAAATTCCCCATATAAACTTGTATACATGGTACCAATACAACTAAAACGAAAAATATTAACAATGCTCCAACTATTGCATAAACAACTTGAGGTAAGACTTTCATTATTTTATTCATTATATTATCAATATCAATATCCATATATTCAATAAGTTTTTCCATCATTTCGGTTAAATCTGTTTGCATACCAATTATAAGCATTTCAGTCATCATTGGAGATGTTAATCCAGACTTTTCAAAAGGTTCAATCCAAGATTGACCAATTATAATATTATTTATAGATGTTTCTATAATTGATAACATAACATAATTTTGTATAACATTCTTACTTACTTCTATTGAATCCTGTATTCTCATACCATTTTTTAAATTTAATAGCATAGCTTTCATTAATCTTGAAAAATCTAAAGCAAATATTAAGTTTCCAAAAATAGGCATTTTATATTTAAAATAATGATAATTGTATTTTCCTCTCGGCGTTCTAATATATAATAATACACTTGTTATTGTTAAAATAATAATACTTGTTGGTATATACCAATATTTTATTGCTAAATTGACAAAATCCTTAAACCATAGTGTTATTGCTGGTAAAGTATCTTTAGTTCCTAACTCTTCAAAAACTCCTTGAATAGCTGGAATAGCAAATAATGTTCCAACAAGCAATAAAACTATTAATAAAACAAATTGTATAATATTTGGTATTAAAATAGTTTTAAGTTTCCTTGTTAAAACTGCTGTTTCATCTAAATATTTTACTGCCTGTTCTAAAGAATTTGTAAGTGAACCTGATAATTCACCTACTTTTATCATATTTATATAAATATAAGGAAATATACTATCATAATATTCCATAGTAGTATACATATTATCACCAGCTTCTACCCCAGCTAATATATCTTCCAATATACCCTTAAAAGACAGATTCTCTGTGCTTTCAATTATAGTACTTAAAGCATGAATATTATTAAAATTTGCTTTTTTTAATAAGTAAAAGTTTTGAGTAAATATAACTAAATCACGATTTGTTATTTTTTCTGACTTGGCAAAATACATATTTATTTTTTCTTTAGAAGTCAATGTATGTTTCTTTTCTCTTCCAATTTGCGTTGTATTTACATTTTTCATTATTTCTTGTATATCTGTAACATTTTTCTTTTGTTTTTTTCTCTTATTTTTTGAGTTATAAGATAATTGTTCTATTGATATTGGCATTAAGTTATTATTTTTAAGTGATTTTATTAATGCTATTCTACTTACTGCTTCAACTTTATTTTTTACAATAACTCCTTTACTTGTTACAGCTTTATACATATATGTTGCCATATATTTGCCCTCCTTGTATCTTATTGTCTTCCTCTTTGTATCTTTAATTGCATAATTGTCCTATTTAATATCTCTAAATTCTTCTCCTCAATTTGAGATTTTGCCTGATCTAAAGTTATTCTATTATCAACAAATAGTTTTGCTAGAGAATTAATTAAACCAATACTACCTTTCTCCAAATTACTTTGTATTGCATCTTCAACCTCAGAAACGCTTAATTTTTCTTTTCTAATAATACCTGCTATAATATTATCAACCACCATTACTTCAGGAACTAAAACTAATTTGCCATCTGTTCCTTTTAGTAATCTTTGTGAAACTACTAATTTTAATAATGATGATAATAAATATTTTATAGTTGCTTGGTCTCTTACTTCATAGAAATTTATCATTCTATCAATTGTCTCTGCACAGGATTTTGTATGCAATGTTCCTATTACTAAATGTCCTGATTCTGCCATTTCTATTGCTGCTTCCATAGTTACTTTATCACGAATTTCACCTATTACTAAAATATCACAATCTTCTCTTAATGAATTTTTAACTCCATCACTAAAAGTTAAACTGTCTCTTCCTTTTCCTACTTCCTTTTGTACTATTAGGGATTTTTTTGAATGATGTTTATATTCAACAGGATTTTCTAAAGTTAAAATCTTTTTATTTTGATTCTCATTAATATAGTTAACTAGCGCATTTAGAGTTGTACTTTTACCAGAATTAGTCTTCCCAGTAACTAATATTAACCCTTGAGTTTGATATGTCATTCTTCTTACAATATCAGGTACACCTAATGATTCGTAAGAAGGTAGATCATTTTTTATTAATCTTAAAGTGCAAAGTGGTATATCATCTGATAATGATATATTAACTCTTAAACGTATATCTTTATATTGATATGATGTATCTAGTTTTCTTGTATTATTAAAAACTTCATCTTTCTCAATATTTCCTTTAACTAAATAGTCATAAACTTCATTCATATCTTCTGGAGTCAAAACTTCGCTATCCTCAATAGGTGCTAAGTCTCTTGCTATCCTAAGCATTGGTTTATTATCACATATTAAATGGACATCTGAGGCATCTACTCTTATTGCCTCATCTAATATTTTATCTAAATTCATAAATAATTTCCTCCTTGGTAAAATTAAAATATTAATAATTTATTATCTAATTCTTGTAACGTTGTTACCCCTTGTATTACTTTATTTATCCCATCTACAACTAAAGGTTTATATCCACCTTGTAAAGCTTTTTTTCTTATTTCAATACTAGATTGTCCATTTACTATTTCTTCTTTTATTTCATTAGTTATATCTAATACTTCGAATATTCCTATTCTTTCATAATATCCTGTATTATTGCAATATCTACAACCTATAGCATCATACGTATCACCAGAAGTATTAAAATCTATTCCATATTTTCTTCCTATTGAATCAATAAGTTCTATTTCTTTTTCATTAAATCTTCTTTTTCTCTTACATTCTGGACATAATCTTCTTACTAGCCTTTGAGAAATACATGTCGCTAATGTACTTGATATATCATAATTGGATATTCCCATTTTTCTTAGTCTAGTTATTACTTCTATTGAATCTATAGTATGAATTGTTGTTAAAACATAGTGACCTGTTTGTCCTGCCTGTATTGCTATTTCTCCTGTTTCTTTATCTCTTATTTCTCCAACTAATATTATGTCTGGATCTTGTCTTAATACTGTTCTTAAAGAACTTGCAAAAGAAGATTTATTATCTACCTCAATTTGATTTAATCCTTCAATTCTTATTTCTACTGGGTCTTCAATTGTTGTAATATTTATTTCTGGTCTATTTAAATAATCTATAATACTGTATAACGTTGTTGTCTTACCTTCTCCTGTAGGAGCTGCTATAACTGTTATACTATTCTTCTTATTGATACTTTTTTTAAATCTATTTTCATCATATGGAAAACCTAATTCAAAAATATTACGTACATTTGTGTTTTTCTTTAATAATCTTAAAACAAATTTTTCTCCATAAATATTAGGTTGAGATGATACACGTATATTATAGTCTTCATATGATAATATTCTTCCATCTTGTGATTCCTGTTTTTCTTGGTGCATATTTGATATAGCTTTTAATCTACCAATAATCTGACTCTGTTTTTCTTTTGAAATATCACTTGTTGTAAATAATTCTCCATCTATTCTATATCTTACTCTCACCCTATCTCTTAATGGCTCTATATGAATATCACTAGCTCTTCTATCTATACCTGTTTTTATTATAGTGTCTACTAAGCTAGTCACTGAATCTGCATTATTTACAACATTATTAAAACTATTAATTGCATTTCCTTCTAAAGATTTTAGTATTTTGTCTATATCACTTTCAAAAGTAATATATGATTCCATTACTAATCCTCTATTTAAGAAAAGCATTCTAATAGCATCTATATTTTTATTATTAATTGTTGTAGCAAAACAAACTTTAATTTTTCCCTGTGAGATTTCAAATGGAATAGCTTTATTTTTTTTGGCTATATCTAACGAAATATAATCTGTAACTTTTATCTTTATTGAACTTCTTGTTAATAAAATCCCTTTTGCTCCTAATATATCACCTATATTTTCAATAAGTTTTTGTGAATCACATGCATTTTGGATGTATAAGATTTCTCCTAATTTTTTACTTGGATTTAGTCTTTGATATTCTAATGCATTATTTATATCTGATTCCGAAACTATTCCTCTCCTTACTAATTCAACCCCTATGGGTTGTCTTCTTCTTATCTCCATACTTTTTTCCTTTCTCTCGTACTTAAAATTTGTATTTATTATTTGTTTAAAATATAGGAATTGTTGTATTCTTTTTCTCCTATTTTCATTTTTATTTTTATAACATCTTTTCCATTTTCAATAATATTAGTAAATACACAAGATTCAACACCTCTACATATTTTTATTTTATTTTGATAAATAGATTTATTTTCTGGAATATATGTATATTGAATTCCATTATCAAAAACAATATAGTTTTGAGTACTTGTCTCTTTACACTCTAAAACTTTAATATTATATTTATTAATTTCAGATGAAAAGTGGCTACTAAATTTAGTAAACTCAGTAGATGGAATAATTTCCATATTTATATTATTAACATTTTTATAAAAATTTGTAGTAAGTACAGACATTATTCCTATTATTAAAATCATTCCAATAATGTATGCAATTAGTGAAGTTAATGTAATACCATTTTCTGATTTCATTTTACCCGCTACCAAATTTTGTAAGTATTGTTGATAACTCAATTTTTTCTTCTTCTCCTTTATACTGATATGATATTATAACAGATATTTTTTTAACTAGATTTTTTTTTATATTTGGCATTGTATTTATTTCGCTATAATCTTGAACTAAAATAGATTTATAATATCCTGATTTTCCATCTATTGATTGATTTTTCAGTTTATTTCCCATTTTATCAATATTACTAGTACTATTTAGATTTTCAAATTCTAAAAATCCTTTTCCCTTTATATTTTCAATTTCATAAATTGCAATTTCTAAAGCTTCTCCTCTGGCCTTTATCTTTTGACTTGATGAATTTAACTCATATGATAATGTTACAATAATTGACACAAATATAAAAATTATAATTATTGAAATTGAGATATCTACTCCTGTAAATCCTTTTTCTTCTTTTAACTTCATAAAGTTCTCCCTATATTATTAAAAACTAATGCTATAATTACACATAAAATATTAGAAACACCTAAATAGAAACCAATTGGAATATTATTAAAATTATTTGTAGCTAATTTATCTTTTCTTTTATGACTTGTTTTATTTATTAGAAGAAATATTGCAATTGCTAATAAAGTCATAATTACTCCACATAAGATTATATATTCATTTGTAAATATAGCCATAATTATTATCATTAATAAAAGACTGTTAATATAACTATTTTTTGCTTTTCTTTTTAGGATTATAGTATCTAACAAAAGAATAATAATAAAAAATACTAAATATATACCATATCTATATATACTAGTTTGTCCTATTATGCATAGATATACCATATATATAACAGATATAACTACACCATATATTATTACTACTTTGTCCATGTTTCTTTTTTCTTTATCAATCCCACATATAAGTATTACAAATGTTAAATAAAGTATAAAAAAGCTATAGTTTAGTATTGTAATTACTGATAATGTCTCTATTTTTAAATTTGTTAAAATTGCAAATGCTAAAAATAATATTCCTGATAGTATTTCCAATAAAAGATATCTTGGTCTAATCTTTTGTTTACAATATTTACATTTTCCTCCTAAGAAAATGTAACTTATAACTGGAATTAAATCAAAAAAACCTAATTTATGATTACATTTTGGACAGTATGATTGTGTATGTGTTATATCTTCTCTTTTTGGAATTCTAAATAATGCTAGTGTATAAAAGCTTCCAAATAATGTCCCTATTATAAATATTAGTATATTAAATATTACATTCATTTTTTCTTCCTTTGCTTTTTAATATTTTAGGCATATACATTTTATCATGCATATGCCTTTTAGTGACGTTCTCTATTTTATTAATCAATTGCTGTAAATGCACCAAGTTTACCTGTTGAAGAATCATATACTGCTTGTAAAGTTTTTCCATCTTTATCTTTTGCTTTTAATGTAACTGTTGCATTTTTTGTTGATTCATCTTGTGTTGCTTGTGCGTAATCACTATATTGTTCTTTATCTAATTCTGTAGGTAAGTTTTTAGCTACATATTCACCTAAAGTTTCTGTAACTGTTGCTGTACTATTAGTATATTTTTCTTCATAATATCCAGCTACTAGATCATTTATTGCTAAACTTACTTGCTCTTTAGCATCTGATATTTTTGTAGTAACTCCTGCTTCAGTGGCTCTTTTTAATAATCCATTTTCCCCTGATAACATTACTATTGAAATTCCTGCTAAAATTAATAATACAATTATTGTAATTACTAATGCAATTAAAGTAATACCTTTTTGGTTTTTCATCTTATGTTTTTCCCTCCTTTTCTTTTGAATTTTTTGTTTTATATTTGAGTTATATAAATATAACGTTAAAAACTAATTTATTTTGTGCCTTTATCTTGAAAAAATTTTCCTTCAGATGTTGTTGTGTTTTCATTTTTACTATCATTTTCTTTACTATTTATACTATTAGTAGAATTATTTCCACTATTTTTTCCGTTGTTTTTTGTATCTGTTGTTTTGTTATTTTCATTTTCTTCATAAGAAGAAAATGGATTTGCTTTTCCAGGTTTATATTTATTAATCGTTTTATAATTATTTAAAGTTGTAGAATCAACTTGATATGTCATAATTACTTGACTTTCATCTACTTCTCCTGCTTCTTTTAGTTCTTGTTGTACTTCTTCTGGAGTTGTATATGATACTGGTTCAGGCACAACTTTTGACATAGGAACATAATCATATAATAATAATCCTAATACTATTATTATTGCCAAACATAATAATAACATAATTATTATTTCTTTAAAAATTGTCTTAGCCATTTTTGTTTATCATTCCTTTCTTTAGGTTATTATACTTCATTAGTATTTTGTGCATTTGTCTGTTGTGTACCATTTGTATTTTGACTTTCTGTTGTATTGTCTGTTACTACTACTGAAGTATCAATATCTTGAATATATATATCATTACATACAAAAGTTGCTTCTAATTTATTTGCTTGTGTTGATGGTATCATCTTAAAATTTTCAATTTTAAATCCTAATGTTGTATCATTTTCAATATCTGATATAAAGTCAGTTATTGAAATATAACTACCTGTAACTTGAAATTTTAAATTGTATGTTCCTTGTATATTATTTGTCCCTTTTGTTATATCCATCTTTATTATAACACCTTCACTTGTAGCATGATTTCCAATTGTTACCCATAATGTTTCTATCTCGTATTTTTGTATTTGTGATGTTACTTGTGTATTATTATCTGAATTCATAATAGTTAATTCTTCATAATTCTTTTTCTCTGTTGCTAATTTTTTTACACTTTCTTGTACTTCTACTACTGATTGTTTATAATTTACATTTGCTAATCTTGTCGCTTGTTCAACTTTTAAATCTAATTCTTCATTTTTATTTTTAATTCCTTTTATTCCTGAGATATCTATATTTCCAATTTCTATTCCTTCTATTATTGTATAAATAGATAATAAGGTCAATAAAGCTATTAATATTATTAATAATAATTTTTTCATGGTAAGTCTCCTTCTATTTTTACTATAACAACATCATTTTCTTTTTGTCCTGCTGAAGATGTTACATTTGTTAGTATTACATCTGTTTTTAGTTTTGCTTTAAAATAACCTAATTGCTCATATTTATTTGATTTAGCAGTTATTATAATATGTGTATCATTTACATTTTCAATGGAAATTAATTGCACATTTTCTGGAATTATTGACATTATTTGATTTAATAGATTTGGTATTGCATTTTTTGTCTTGTTTCTTAATGCTATTTTTTCATTTGCATCTTGTATACTTTTTATTAAATTTGTATATTGGTTTATTTTAGTTTTAATTTTTTCATTATCATTATTTGCTAATACTATTTGCTCATTTGTGCTTTTTATTGAATTATTTACTTCTTCTGCTTTTTTATTAATTTGATTTAATATTAATGTTGAAAATATACTATAAACAATAAATAAAATCAAAAATGAACTTGCTCCTCTAAGTAGATTAGTTTCTATTTTATCTAGCTTTTGACCTAAATCCCATGTAAGAATTCCTCCTTTGTTTATTTTATTTTTATTTTTTTTAGAGGATCCTCCTATTTCTATAGTCATCCAATCTGGTAAGCTATTTATAAAAGTTGTCTTCATAAAGTTCATTCCTTCTATGCCTTCGCCTACCCCCATCATTGCTAAAGAAATTGCCGTATTTACTTCTATATAATCTTTTATACTTACATCTTTTGTATTATCTATAAAATATGGTTTTAAGATTTCACAATCAACATCTAGTAGATATTCTTGAAAATATAAATCAATGTTATTAATTAACGAACCTGTTCCTGTTATATATACTTTAGATATTTTTTCTGGATTATCATTTATAATCTTTTGTGTTTTTGTTACTATTTCATACAATGTTGGCATTATATCTTCTAAATAACTTGTATCTTCATCTAATAATTCTCTTCCTTCTGACGTATATATTGTTGTATTTTTACATACTTCATATGATTTTGCATATGAGTTTTCTTTTATGTTTATTTTTGTTAAGATATCTGTACTACCTTCATCTAAAATGTCTATGTTAAATATTTTGCTATCTATTATTGTTGTTAATGTTGTTTTTTCTTCTATATTTACTATTATACAATTTTCATGGTTTTCTATATCTAATAGATTTGGTATTGATATAGAAATTGGACATGCATTTATTAACTTATATTTATCTACTTGTTGTATTCTCCTATTTAACTCAATTTTGTTTTCTGCTATATGAATAACTTTTATTTTATCTCTTTCTAATTGATTATCTACTATTGCATATCTTGTTTCAAATACATTTGAATTATATCCCTTTTCACTACAACATGAGTCGAATTCAGTTTTTATAGCCCTTTGTAAATCTTTCTTTGTTAGTAAAGCAAACATATCAAAATAATTATACATTTCATCTGATAAATTTATACTTATTGGTGTTTTTTGACTGTATGTTTCTTCTATAATTTGGTCAATTGCTTCTGAAATCTTTTCATAAAACATTACGCCATAAGTTTCCACTTTAATATTGTCATGTTCTCTAGATACTTTAGCATATTTAATTAAATGTTCTTCTATATATAGTCCAAGACAATTTGACATGTTTTACTCCTTAATTTATTAACTATATCTTATAATTCTCATTTTTTATATTTTAATTCTTGAATTTGTTTTACATTTTTGTTTATTTTGTTTTAAAAAATATAGATATATTCTATTTTTTATTTACTAAAAGGTCAACATTTTTAATCCAACTGTAATATATTTGTAATATGATTGTAATGTTTTTTAACATTTTTTTACAGATATTACTTATTTTTAACAATTAACGAAATAAAAAATCCATCTGTTTCTTCATTTTGATATACTTGTAAACACCCATTATTTTGGATATATTTTTCAAAAAATTTATAATTATTATCTAATTTTATTTTTTCTATTCTAAAATGTTTGTTTTTTTCTAAAAATTTATTTATAATATTTTCATTTTCATTATTTATTATACTACAAGTTGAATATACTAACTTTCCACCTTTTTTTAAATATTTGGAACAATTTTGTAAAATTTGTTGCTGTATTTTTGTAATTTCTTGTATATCTTCTTTTTTTCTTTTCCATTTAATATCTGGTTTTCTTTTTAGAACTCCTATTCCTAAGCAAGGAACATCTAATAAAATTTTATCATATTCGTTCTCATAAACTTCATCATATATGCTAGCATCCTTTTCTTGTATTTCAATATTTTTTATTCCTAGTCTATTTGCATTTTCTTCTACTAACTTTAATCTGTGTTTATATATATCCCATGCATTAATTTCACCTGTATTTTTCATAATCTCAGCTAAATATGTTGTTTTACCACCTGGCGCACTACACGCATCTAATATTTTTTCATCTTTGCCTGGATTTAAAATAATTGAAACTAATCCTGCTACTTCGTCTTGTATTGTGAAAAGTCCATTCTTAAATATTTCCATATTTTCTATATTTTTAGTTCTATTTAAAATTAGAAAATCTTCTAATATCCCCTCTTCAACTACGTAATTTTGTTCACTAAGCTCTTTAATCAATTGTTGTTTATTCGTCTTTAGATTGTTTACTCTTATAGAAGTTTTTGGTCTTAAATTAGAATTCATACAAATTTTTTCTACTTCTTCTATATTATTATTTTTTAAAAGTTCTTCAATAATCCATATTGGCATAGAACTTGTTTTAGAAATTCTTTCCATATCATTTTCTATTTTAAAAAGTTCCTCATAATCATTTTTTTCGACTTTTCTTAAAATTGCATTAACAAAATTAGCACTACTTTTATGACCATATCTTTTTGCTAGACTTACACTTTCATTTACTGCTGCTGATTTTGGTATTTTATCTAAAAATATTATTTGGTATATTCCTAATCTTAGTATTTCTAAAATCCATTGAGATATTTTTTTTAATTTAATTTTAGAATATTTATTTATTATTGCATCTAATGTTAATCTCCATGTTGTTACACCATATACAAGTTCAGATATAAATCCTATATCTCTTTCATCAATTTTATTTCTATTTATTTTTATTATATTGTCTAATGCTATGTTAGAATAAGCTTCTTTTATACTTATTTCGTGTAAGGCTTTTAGTGCAATTTCTCTTTTTTTATCTATCATCTTAAATCTCCTTTTTTCAAATTTCTATGTTCTTTTTTTATTTAAATACACTACTTATTTAAGTCACTAATTACTTAAAAATGTTTATTATTTTTTAACTAATTATTATTTATTTACAATTAATGACTTTAAAACTTTATACAAATTATATAATTTTTATATAATTTTTTCTACAAAATTTGTATATTTTTTCAATATCTAGGAAAAGATATCTTTAAAGAAAATTTTGGAGGTTAACTATGGATATAAAAAAACATTTAATAATAACAGGAAATTCTACTGTTTCATGGAAAGATGCTATTGTAAAAGCAATTGATGAAGCATCAAAAACTATTGATTATTTATCAGAAGTAAAAATACTAGAACAAAGAGCAAATATAGATGGAAACAAAATATCTGAATATTTTGTAGATTTAGATTTAAGTTTTACTCTAGATTTAGATAGAAAGGGAAATAATTAAAAATTCAAGGAGGTAAAAAATGGACCCTTTAGAAACCAAAAAGACATATCAAGAATATGTCGATAAAAAATCACCAAACTCACCAATATTAAAAAACTGTTTTAATGCATTTTGGGTAGGTGGACTAATATGTACAATTGGCCAAATTATACTTGGAATATGTAAAGAACGTGGATTTGATACAGCAACTTCAGGTACAATTGTTTCAATATTATTAATTGGAATTGCAGCCTTTTTAACAGGTTTAAACCTATTTAATAGGATTGGTAAATTTGCAGGTGCTGGTTCTCTAGTACCAATTACAGGTTTTGCAAATTCTATTGTTTCACCTGCAATGGAATATAAATCTGAAGGTTATGTAATGGGTGTAGGTGGAAAAATGTTTACAGTTGCTGGGCCAGTATTAGTATTTGGTATATCTGCTTCTATTTTAGTTGGAATTATATACTTAATTTTTAATACTCAAAGCATTACTTTAGTATAACAATTTTAAATATTTATTATTATAAAATATAAAAATGTGCTAAAATTTTCTCTCTTTTAGCACAATTTAAGGAGATGATTTTTTGGAAAAGGTAGGAAAACAAACTATCAAATTTAATACACCACCTACTATTGTGGAATGTGCAAGTATTGTTGGACCTAAAGAGTCTGAACGGTCCCCTTGCAAAATACTTTGACCAAACCTTAGATGATGAATTCTGGGGAGAAAAAACTTGGGAAAAAGCTGAAAGTAAAATAATAAAAGAAACTGTTAATACAGTAATTTCTAAATCTGGTATTCCAGCTGACCAAATTGATTGTATGTATGCAGGTGATCTTTTGAATCAGTGTATTTCTTCTAGTTTTGGTCTAAGAGAATTATCTATACCTTTTTTTGGTGTATTTGGAGCATGTTCAACCTTTGTTGAATCTATGTGTTTAGGTGCAATTGCAATAGAAGGTTTTGCAAATAATGTTTTATGTGCAACTTCAAGTCATTTTTGTAGTGCTGAAAAACAATTTAGATTTCCTTTGGAACTTGGAAATCAAAGACCTCCAACAAGCCAATGGACTGTTACTGGATCAGGTGCTGCTATTTTATCTAAAGATGGTCAAGGTCCTTTTATAACTCATATTACACCTGGTAAAATTGTTGATATGGGAATAAAAGATGCTAATAATATGGGTGCTGCAATGGCTCCAGCCTTCGCTGATACTTTAATTACTCATTTTTTAGATACTGGAAGAAATCCTAGTTATTATGATGCTATAATTAGTGGTGATTTAGGTCATGTTGGAAAAGATATCGCTATAGATATTGCTAAAACTCAAGGTTATAATATTAAGTCAAATTATAATGATTGTGGCGTTCTTATTTTTGATAAAAATTCACAAGATACGCATAGTGGCGGTAGTGGTTGTGCTTGTTGTGGTACAGTTTTTTCTGGATATTTATTTAAACAATTAAAAGATAAAAAGTTAAAGAAAATTCTGTTAATAGCTACTGGTGCATTAACAAATGCTACTACTTCTCAACAGGGAGAATCTATTCCTGGTATTGCACATGCAATCAGTATAGAAATTTAAGTAAAGGAGAATTCTTATGGATATTAATTGGGCAAATGTTTTTGATTGGATGATGTTGATTAAGTGTTTTGTAACAGGTGGAATTATTTGTATTATTGGTCAAATTTTAATTGATAAAACTAAACTTACCCCTGCTAGAATTTTGGTTATTTTTGTAACTACTGGTACAATTCTTGGTGGTCTTGGTATTTATAAATATTTGGTTGATTTTGCTGGTGCTGGCGCTACTGTTCCTCTTACTGGTTTTGGTTATAATCTTGCTAAAGGTGCTATTGAAGGTGTTCAACAAAGTGGGCTAGTTGGTGCTTTTACTGGTGGTGTTAAAGCTTCTGCTGGTGGTATCGCTGCTGCTATTTTCTTTGGATATTTAGCTTCTTTGATTTCAAAACCTAAAATGAAAAAACAATAATAGAACAAAAGCGATATGATTAGAATATTTTGACCTTTTAGCTTATTTACATGTCTCGTTTTTGTCCTCCCGCGAAAATTCTGGAAGAATTTTCTGTGGAATGTGTTTTTGTTGTATAGAAAAATCAAAGATTTTTTCTGTACAAGAACAAATAAGAAAATCAAAGATTTTCTTTAATTTGTTCTCGCCCGATTTGAGTTTTCGACTGTAAGGAGAAAATCTCAAAGGGCTAGCGATTGTAGCTTT
>CAQPRV010000045.1 GCA_948857205.1 uncultured Clostridia bacterium | reverse complement strand
TTCTTATCATTCAAAATAGAACAAAGTAATCGCTTTAAAACAAGAATTTAATAAAATATATATGAACAACTATACTAATAAAATTGAATTACTAGATATAAAAGAAATAATTGATTTAACTTATAATAAATTAGTAAGTATAAATTCATATTTTACCATTTTATATAATAAATTCAGTAAGATTAGAAATGAATCTCAAAAGACTAATATATTTAATGATTTTAATGAACTTAGTAAAAAATACTTTCATTTCACTAAAGAATCTCTTATAAAACAGAGATTAAAATACTATAATGGTTATATGAAAGATACCATAAAAATTTTAGATTACATTATAAATATTATTACTTCATTTGAAGATATTTCTTCAAATCGTTTGTCATTTAAAGATATAAATATTCCTTCTTGTTATATGACTTCAATTTCAGATGATAACAAGTCATATAAATATACATATACTATCTATACCTTAGATGACTTGCTAGCTATTTCTTTTTATATATTGTCTAATAATAAATACTATTTAAAACAATGTAAATATCCTAATTGTAATAAATTCTTTGTTGCTAAAACAAAGCAAAGTCGCTTTTGTACTAATCCTTGTCCTGCTGCCCCTTCTAAAACTTGTAGGAATATCAGAAAAAAAGTTAATCATGATTTAGATATGGAATCTTGGGAGATGGAACTAGATGCTTTATATAAAGATGTAAATTCTAGTAGAGAGTTTTTTAATTATTATATAAGAAAATCTAATAATCAAAGAGAAATTAAAATGCTCCAAAGAAATAAAGACATTTTTACAACTGCATTAAAAGATTTAAAACAATTCATAAAAGGTTGTACTAATGATAATAAAAGAAAAATCTATATAAAAATATATAAGAATTTTGTAAATGAAATAAGAAATAACCAAAAACTTCCTAAACCAATACTTAAAGTTAAAAAACCTAAATATTGATAAAAAGACTGTAAGTATATGAAATTACAGTCTTTTATGTTTTATGCCACCATTTCTTTCAGTTCCTTCTTATAGGTATAGTAGCTATTTCTTGATATTACAATTAACTTAATGCACTCTATATCTGATAAAGTACCATCAAAGTCTTTTGAATATTTAACTATTAGAGGTTTAGCTTCTTTTTTCTTCTTAGTAGTTAATTTTGTTCCTTTTATTTGTCCTATCTGTTTACCTTCTAATCTTGCAGTAATGATACCTTCCTTTGTCCTTTGATGTAAGTCTTGAACTTCTTTCTCTGCTTGGTCAAATGCTTTCTTAATCTGTTCTTTTGCTAATGCTAGTGTATATTTATTTAGTGCAGATATAATTGTTTGCATTAGTTCATCTGTTGCTTCATTTCCTGTATTTAATTCAATGTTAATTTGGTATTCTAAGTCTTTTCTATAAACTTCTGTATTAATATATTCCTCTTTTAGAAATATTAGATTTATACCTTTATTAAATAAATCCTCATATAGATTACAACCTTCTTCTGAATTTCTACTCATTCTTGAAACGGAATCAAATATTAGTGTATCTCCTTTTTTTATTATCTTTAGTAGATTTTCAAATTCTTTTCTTCCTTCTAACTTAGTTCCTGTATATGTTTCTTTAATTATCCTTGCATTTGGATATTTTGCTAAGATATTTCTAACTTGTCTTTCTATGTTTTGCTTTCCTGTACTTATTCTTCCAACTCCATATAACATAATTTTTCCTACCTCTCTAAAAATTACTGTACCAAATCTAACCTTCGTTTCTTTTGGTATTAGCAGGATAACACAGATATTACCTGCTTTTCAAGCACTTTTGGTACTTTTTTTATTATCCTTACTTTTGATACTAAAAATATAAATATGGAATAGGGGAGATGTAGATTCAAAAATAAAAACAGTAGATTTCAACTACTGCTTTTGTTCTCTCACATCTTTATACTAGATTTGTAATTAAGATTTTGAGTTTATTTTCATAATTTGACCATTTTCTACTACTATATCTTCTTCCGTATCAATATATACATTTCCATTCTCTCTAAATGTTTTAGAGAAATTATTTATTGCCATTTTATCTAAATTGAATACAACGACTACATCTACATCATTACTATTACTAAGATGTGTTACTGTAATTGGTATTTCATTTTCATCACTTGCTACAATAAACATATTAATTTCATCATCTTCTTTCATTTTCTACCTCTCCAAAATACTTTATTAAAAATTTATTAACTTTAAAATTCATAAATAGTAGGTACATTTCTGTATCTACTATCTATTAGCTTATTTTATTACATCTGAATAATAACTCTTTATATAGAGCTTTATCTTATCCGTTAAATCATCTATATTAGTATAATGTTTTAAGAATAAATCATAATTTCTTGCCACATACTTTATACCTTCTTCTAATTCTTGCTTCTGTTCATCTGTTATATTAGGAGTTTTTGCTATGACTTTAGGATTAGGAGAAATTGTTACTACCATAATATATCTGTTCCAATATTCAGCTCTGCCAATTATTATATTAGGAACTTCTTTTGTTATCTCTGCTACATTCCATTTACTCCATATATCTACTTTTAAACCTGTTCTTTTATTACTTAATGTTGCCGTCCAGTCAAAGAATGTGTCTAGTAATTCTTCATTATTAAAATCTAATATTTTAATTTCTTGTTCCATTTGTTACCTTCTTTCATCTAAACTCTAAATCCTATTCTATTATTAGATGATTTAGTTTTAATTTTTTCTACAACTGCTTTTATATCATCTGCTATTATTAAATCTAGGTTATTTGATTTTTCTTTTATAATTCTGTTTGCCT
Source organism: uncultured Clostridia bacterium (assembly GCA_948857205.1). Classification (GTDB taxonomy): domain Bacteria; phylum Bacillota; class Clostridia; order TANB77; family CAG-508; genus CAG-269. The sequence goes on along the minus strand of CAQPRV010000045.1, from coordinate 10,651 downwards.
GTTCCATCTTTATTTTCTCTGTTAGATTTCTTACTAACCTACCATTGCTAAAATTATCCTTACTATTATTTATTTCGTTTTTAAAGTAATCTTCTACTATTGTTTTACAATTCCTACTTAGTTTAAATCCTTCTTGTTTTAACATATTTATAAATATCTGATATAGTTCAGCTTCTTTATAATTCTCAAATTTTATATCGAATTGTATTCTGCTTTCAAAACCTGCGTTTGCTTTCAACAATTCTTCCATCTCTTTTAGGTATTGTTCCTCTTTCTTTATGTACTTGTATATAGTTTATAATTTGTTGCACCTGATGTTTTACTTCTTCTAAACCTACTAAACTATTTAACTTCTTTATGCCTTCCTTATGATGTGGATTTTTTATTATATGTAATTCTTCTTTTCCTATATAATCTAATTTCTTTTTATTGGCTCTTAATATTGCACCTATCAAACAACTATTTATTGTTTCTATATCATATACAGTTACTGCTTCTAATTCTGATGATGTTACTTTACATTCTAGTCCATGTTCCTTTATAGTATTTTTTATATATTTAATCTTTTCTTTTTCCGTAGGCTCATTTATAGATATTTCCCATGTAAAATTACTCTTAATCTTTTCTATCATTTTATGGTTATTATTATTGCATATAATTATAAATACTGCTTTTGGATAATCGTTTATTAACTTTTCTACTTTATAATCTCTTATGTTTTCATTATCTATTACATATAGTTCATTATCTCTAGCTTTGCTATTTCTACTACTAATATATGTTTCTGCTAATAATTGATAGCTTGGAATTGTTGTTATTCCTTCTTTATATAAAAGATTATTTATTATATTAACTACATTAGTATAGTTATTATTGTTACAGTATAAAATCATATTTAAGTTTCCTATTTTGATTTTATCCTTCTTATATAACTTAATATAATCTGCATACATTTTGATTACTTCTTTTGTTCTTGTTGTAATTCCTAAACAGGAATCTAAACCTTTTAATATCTGCTTAGTTGTTTTAACTTATTCTATATTTTCTCTAGCTTCTGCTTTTGTTACACTTTCCACTTATACCACCTCTTTCGTAGCTTAATAGCTTAACATATATTCTTATTAATTGCAAAGCCATAAAAGATAGACCTCTAATTACTAAAGGTCTAAGGTTTCTTTATTATTTAATTCTGTTCCATGTTCTACATCTATATAACATATATTATTTTCTGTAACTTCTATCTCTATTATTACAGGTGCATAATTTGGTTTTTTTAATACTGATTTATATTTCACTTTCAAAATCTCCTATTATCCATAATTTCCTGACAAACGAGGTTGCCCCTGAAACCATTTTAATTATTCTGCTTATATAATTTCATATCCTAAAATCTAGTCATTTCCTGCATTTATTGTAATTTCTGCTTTAGATTTTATTACACTCTCCATTTATTGCACCTTCCAATATTATACATAATTTTCATCTATATAATCTTTTATATGCTATTTTATGTTTTTATTATTTAATGATACATTTTCTAAATAATCTCCATCTTTCAAATCTTTTTTTGATTTATATATTTCAACTATTGATTCTTTATCATTATCATAGTTATAATCTCCTACTACACATATATATCCTTTATATTTTATAACTTTTCCATATTCTATATCTTTTTTCATTTCTTCTAAAATCCCTTCTATCAACAATTTTCTCATATTAATATCTATACAATATTAATCAAAAAAAGTCAAAGCTACAAAAAATAGACCCTTAATACTAAAGGTCTAAAGTTTATATGATATTTGATTGTTTGTAAAGTGTCTAGTAATTTACCTTTCTATCCTGCACCAATATCTCCTCCTTGATAAATTACTATGTAAGGTTCTGTATATCCATAACCTGCATTTCCAAAAACTGCATAATGAATATTTTTTGTTATAGTCTTTCCATTGATAGTTGCCTCTATTTTTAATCCATCTTGTTTTCCTTTATATGTTCCACAACTTACAACTCCTATTTCATTAACTTTTGGTAATTTCTTATTACATACAGTAATTCCATTTATTTTTATAGAAACATCAACTTCATCATAATCATATCCTAAATTTGCTAAATCTAAAAGATATGCTGTTGACACTCTAACATCCATATTATAGACATTATCTGCAACTGTTATTGTGATAGTACTTCCTTTCTCAATATAATCTCCATTATGTTCTACTTTAATTACTGTATTATCTTTATAATCTAGGTTTTGACCTTTTATTACTTTATATTTAATTCCCAATTTATCTAAATCATTTGTATAGTGTTTTAGCTCGTAACCCATATCAAAATAAGGTATATTTACCATTTCTTTTTTGTTTTGATTATTACTACTATTAGATGGTATAGATGTTTGTGTACTTGAATTGCTATTAGCAGTAGATGAAAGTATACTATTATTTTCAACGTTTTCTATTGATTTATTAAATTCTTCGTTAGTAATCTGTATTCCACTATCTTCAAATGCAAGTATTATTCCATCTACCTCTGCTACGGTAAGTGTTTTATTTTCATTTGATATTGTTGCACCATCTTTAAATAATTCCATAAACGGCTCTATTATATCTCCTGTTTCATTAAATTTGCCATTGTTATATCCTACTTTTGCATTTGAAAAATCAAATATAATATGATTTTCAGTCTGATTATAGGTTCCTTTTATATATGTTTCATATTTATTTTCACCCATATTTATATTAAGAACAAGTTTAAACTCACCATTATTAAATACTAAATATAATTCAGTTATACCTGCTTGTTTATAGAAATCTTCAATACCAGTTGCTACATATTTTGTATTTTGCTTTAGCTTTATTTGATTCTTATTTGTTTCTATGCTATTTTGTTCATTACTTTTAAATGTAATTGTTCTTCCTGTATTATCTATTGCAATAAGTGTTTTACCTTCATCTGATATATTTACACCATTATTTAATATGTTTGACCAAGTATCTACTATTGATTTATATTCGGCTATTACTTCTTCTTCATTTTCATTAAAGCCAATTTTACAATTAGAAAAATCAAATGCAATGTGATTTTCATTTTGACTATAAATTCCTTTTATAAACATATCATAGACATCTCCACCAAAATTGGCATCAAAATGTAATTTAAAAGTAGTATTATCAAATACTAAATATAGATAACTCAATCCCATTTCAACATCTTCATTAACATTATATCCTGTTGATATATATTATGTATTTTCTTTTATAGTATCATTTTGTTGTATATTATTAGTAATTTGATTAACATTTAAATTTTTAACATTACTATTTTTTCTATTGCTTGTAAGTATAATTATTCCAATAATTGCAACTATAACAATAATTCCTAATTCAACAAAAATTACTTTTTTGTTTATCTTATTAGGTTTTGGCTGAATTTCATCAAATTCTTCTATTATATTTTCATTCCTTATTGAATTATCTAAACTCTTATAATCTTCTATGCTTAATATTTTTTTCTTTTCATTTTCAAATTCTTCTTGTGTTAGAATTCCATTATCTCTATATTTCTGTATTTTTTCCAAGTCATCTATTCTACTCATAACATTATCCTTTTTTATTATATTTATACATCTTTTGGTCTAGTATTCCATTCATTATTATCTAAAAATGTTTTAATTACTGGATAAATATTTCCATTCTTATAATCTTCTATATAACTATATGGTGATGATACAAAAGTTGTTATTGTGTATGTACTAGCATAAGGTGAATAAGTAAATTTACCATCTGTTGATACTTCTTGTAAAATAACTAAATAGTCTGATTTAACTAATCCTCCATAAGAATTTTGAGCTTCTACTGATACATATACTAAACATCTACCATAATTATCTTCATCAACTTTTTCTGATTTTCCCCATATAGCTGTTGACGGTGCTTTTAATTGATTTGATATTAAAGTTTGTGCACAACGAATAACTGTATCATTAGATGCTGGACAATACTTATAGCCTTTTTCTTTTCTTTCCTGTTGCTTATCTCTCCATTTTTGTGATTCTCCCCATATTCTAATTAAATCTCCTTTTTTTACAATCTCTCCTTCTTTTGTGCTTGAATAATCTCTTGTTATTTGTTTTACTATTGAATCTGAGTCTTTACCATCTGAATCTGAAGTAGTATTAGTACATCTTTCAACATTTAATTCTAATTTTGTTAATTCTTCTTCAGCCTCAGCCATAGTTTTACCTATTACATTAGGTAAAACTACTTCTTTACTTTTTTCTATTTCTTGTTTCTTATTTTCATTTATATTTGAAACTATACTTGTAATTCCTGCTATGCTTAATATTATTATCATAGTTATTGCAAATATTATAGCAAAAATCTTAAATTTTTTTTTATTTGATAATTTCTTTTCTTTATTTATTTTTTCTACATAGCTTCTTACTATATTTTCATTGCTATTCTGAACTTCATTTTTTATTTTATCATTTTGACTTTTAATTTCTTTTTGTTCTGTTCCTAATACTTTCTTTTTTTCTATTTCAAATTCCTGCTCTGATAATATTCCATCTTCCTTTAATTTGAGTAATTTATCTAAATCATCATATTTATTCATATCATTATACCTTCTTTCATACTATTTAGAATTAACTACTGTTTTTACAAGTTCTATAATCATATCTCTTTCGTTAGTATGTGCTAAAATAAATCTATTTGCATATCCATCATTTGTTGTAATTTCCAAACCACCTGCATTCATTCTTATCTTTTTTCCTTCTATTGATGTAATTTGTGAAAATTTAATTTCTACATTTTTATTGCCTGCTGCTAATGCTACACCTAAAAGACCTGTTGTTAGATATGATTTCCCAGTTGTTTTTTTATTAAACATAATTCTTTTATTAGTTAATGTTAAAAATCCATTTACTGCTGTTGAACCAACCCCAGTAAGTGTTGTCGCTTCATATTGATATATTACCTTTTCTCCTTCTAAAAGTTTTATTGGGAGTTTTGATTGTATTAAAGGGAAATCTCCTTTAATTTCTAAATCATTACTACTATTATTAGTAACAATAGTAGAATTTGTATTATAATTTTCTCCAGATAATACTCTAGTTTTTTCCTGATTAAATTCTTCTTCTGTTAATACCCCACTTTCTTTTAATTTTTGTAATCTTTCTAAATCCTCGAATTTTCCCACTTTTTTTCCTACCTCTCTTTAAAATTTTTTATAATATTACTTTCGATAATACCTCTATTTCGATATAATATTACATTTCTGTCAAAATTATAACACTAACTAATATTTTTTACAATATATACGACTACATTCTATTAGTTTATGTTCTAGTATTTAGAATTGTTATTTATATAATCTATAATACTAGGAGGGAAGTTATGGATAACAGAAGTTTTAAGATGGATAATCTAAAAAAATTAAGGGAAAAGAAAAAGATGACACAAACTAGATTATCTGTTGAAATAGAGGTGTCTCAAGAGATTATATCTCATTATGAAGTAGGGGAGAGTAAACCTAATATTGATAATTTAATTAAGATAGCTGATTTCTTCCATTGTTCTACAGATTATTTACTTAATAGGACTGATAACCCTACTATGCCTAAGAATTTAGATAATAACCATAAAACCGATATTTTATATAAATATAATTCTTTATCTGATGAAAATAAACAACATCTAATCTGCTTTTTAGATTATTTATACAACAAATAAGAGTAAGCTTCTAACTTACTCTTATTACATTATCTATTAAATTTCCTTACCTAAACCTTCAACAAATAGCTTAGTTGCTAATGAAAATGCAAACTCAAATACTTGTAATTCTATGATTCCACTTTTTATATTTTCTTCTTCTTGCATTTTATCTAATAGTTTCTTTTCATCTTTTGTAATTGTTTCACATAATTTATTATATTTTGTTGAAATGTTTTTATTTAATTTTGATAATTCATCTGTTTTATGATACATTTCTTCTCTAAATTTCCAATATAAACTTTCAATTTGTTCTTTTTTCATTGTTTCTTGCTCCTTTTTCAATAGTATATTCCTTATCTAAACAAACTCCATATATAAAAGAATTTTCTGATACATATTGATTTAATTCTCCTTTGTAAGTATCCCATTTATCAAATAAATCCTGCTGTTCATCTGTCAAAGTATTTTTTAATTGTTCTTCTAGGTCTACTATTTTATCTAAAATTTCATTATAAACATCACTTGTTTTAAAAGTTTGTTCTATATATTCATAAAACATATTTAAAAGTAATGGAATGTCCTTATTTGAAATTTTAATCTTAGTTCCAAACTCTTTATTAAATTGTTTTATAAATGTAATTACATTTTCTATTTTCATTTATTGCTCCTTTCTTAGAATTTGATTTAAACCATTTTAGCTTTTGCTATATCAAATTATATTGCTAATATTTTCATCTTTCAAATATCATAATCCTCGTTTGAATGTCCTATATTGCTTTAACCTACATTAAATACTTCTTGTACTTTTCTTTTTAATGCAGATGATATTTTAACCATAGTCTTATAACTTGGATTTTCTCTAGTACCTTTTTCTAAATGACATATATATCCTTCTGAAAGTCCTGTCATCTTCGCTAGTGCATATTGTTTTATACCTTCTTCTTCTCGTATTTCTTTTATTCTATTTTCCATAAACCACCACCAACTCTAATTTCCTTTTAGTTCCTTTTCTGATACATTTAATACTTTGCATAGTTTATCTACCTTTTCAGAATTTGGATTTATTCTATATAGATTTTCTAAATCATTCAAATATGTAATTGATATTCCTGTTTTTATAGATAGCTGTTTTAATGTTAGATTTCTATTTACTCGTATTTGTTTTAAATTACTAAGCATACTATACAACCTTAACTATCTTGCCATTTTCTGTTTTCATATCAATATTTTCTTTCATAAATGCTTTTACTGTTTCTAATGTAAAAGTTTGTGCTTTTCCATTTTTTAAATCTTCTTTTTCTGCTTTCCATTTATTTTTATCTTGACTAGCATATAAAATATATACTGTACTTCTCATTTTTCTTTCAATGCTAATAATATGATATATTTTAACTTTCCAATTTCCTTCAAACTTTTTTATTAAATTTAAAACATAATCATATTTTGTGGCTTCCATTATCTCTCCACCTATTGAAGATATATATACTTTTTCATCATTTACAAAATCATCTATTAGTTTTGAAGCTAACCCTAATATATTTAATCTTTCTATACATTATTGTTTTAATTCTTCATCTTTGTTCACTATCCATCATCTCCTTTTTATTACAAATACTGTGCATATCTTGTACTTATGCTTTCTATCCAGTCTTTATCAACTCTATCTAAATATGTACTCCAAGCCTTCTTATTACTATTCCACCACCATTTACGGCTTTTTAATGCAACAATTAACTGTCTTTGAATTTTCATAGTAAATCTTATATATGCTCTATCTCCTTCAATGTAGGCTGTAAAGTTTTCATCTTCAAATATAATTTCCTTTCGGATCTCCTTGATTTCTCCATTCATTGATCTTTGATAAATCTTAAATATAATACTATTTTTTCTCCACTTAAATTTGGGATAATACTTCTCATATAATTCAATAAACTTTTTATTATCTAAATATGCTAATTTAATTAAATGCTCTCTTGGGTCAAAATCTCTTTCTTCGCAAAATTCTACCATATTCATTATCAAACTAATATCTCTTGCTGTTGTATCTATTTTAGAATTTTTAATTTGTTCTCTTAAACCATCAAACCACTCACAAAACTCATGTGTTGATTTAAGTATTTGGTCGCTCTTGTCTAATCTCCTTGAATTATAATTTGCTGGACCTGCCACCATCACACTAACGTGTTGAACTTCATATTCTAATATCTTTGAATATCTTTTATGTAATTGTTCTAATAGTTTCTGTTTCTTATTATTTGATATATCCCAACTTAAAACCTCATCTATATATGATTTATAACTTTGTGCTGATAAATCTCCTCTTGTTCCATTAAAACTATTTGAATTTGCTCTATGTATTAAGTTCTCATCTAATTGTTTTATTTCTAATTCCACTTTATATCACTTCCTATCATTCTTTTAAATCTTCTATTACCATATCAATATTCCTATACCAATAATCTATATCTCTGCATAGTGTATCAATGCTATTATCAGGGCAACTGTCAGGATAATTTTCTTTTAATTCTTTTCTTATTTTTGTTGGTATCTTGTTATAAGTCTTTTTGATTTTCTCAATTTGTTGTTGCATTTCAATAAATAATTCTTCTACATCATCTTGCATAATTCTCTCCTTTTCCATTATCTAATTATCTCCTTTTCCTAATATTCCATTATTTATAACTTTTGTTTCAGTATTTATCTTTAGAAGTTCCTCATCTGTAAGAGTTTGTGTTTTAATAATCAAATTATTTATACCTTTTCTTTTATAACTGGTTTCTTCTAATACTTTACTTTTTCCTAAACCTTCACTTGTTGCAGTTCCTATATGCTTTTGAGTATAATATTTACTAATACGTAGCTGTATTAGATTTTTATAATTATATCCAAGTTTAAATTCTAAATAATTTTCATCATCTATTTTTATCCTTTTTACTTACCATACTTTGGGTCTTTCTTTACATATTTTAGTTCATCTATACATTCTTGTTTTGTATCTCCAAAAATTGATACTGTATCATATTCAGTTACCCAAGGCACTTTTAGTGCTAAACACCATCTTCCATCTTCTGTTCTTTTTAATTTCATAAGCTAATTTCTTAATTCCCATCTTTTCAACTTTTGTTACTTCTCCATCTTGATTTATTAAGTCTGTTATTTCTGTTACTATATCTTCAATTTCTCCTTCATCTAAATTTGGACTGATAATTATTACACTTTTATATTTATTCATTTTTCAAATTCTCCTTTACTTTTTCTCTAAAAACTGTAATATTAAAGTAATTATAATAATCTGTATCATGTGCTTTTAATTCAATATATTCTCCCTTATCATTTATAGTTTCATTGAATTTCAAATCGTGAGTACGATATTCTTCATAATCAATTTTATAGTTCCTTTTTAATTCTTCATACTTAACTTTTGCTAATTCATAATTTGAAAATAAACTTACATTTATTCCTTTTTCTCCTGTGTCATGTTTCCAATTTTCTAATATTACATATACAGTATTTCCACTAGACATTATTTACTCCTTTTCATATTTCAATTTTAAACAACTTTATTTTTTACTGGTATAACTTGTTTCCTATAATTTATTAATTCAAGTGTCGTTGAAGCTCGTTAAAAGCTAACATACCAGTATTTTGATGTTTTAATCTTATTTAGTGAAATCTCTGAAATCCCCACTTTTTAAATAATTTCTCTAGCTTGTTATATTCTGCTGTTCCTCTTGCTATTGTCCTATCTCGTGGATAATAACAGTTTCTTTCTGCATTGTAGATTCCATTATTAACAAAATGATGTCTTGATAGTTCTAAAATTTCATTGTTACTATTTCTACTACTGCCAATACCTCTAATCCCTAAAGATATTTCAAAGTTTTTTAATCCTAATTTATATAAATTAGATGGTGTAACTTCTTCAATGTTTGTATCTAACCAAGGCTATTGCATTTCTTGTCCTTCCTCATCATAGGCTTTTACTATGTAACCGATTATCTCGTAAGATTATCCAACTTTTGGTATATCCTGTTAGTGCATAATTTACTAAATTTGCACTTGGTCTTTTTGCAAAATCCTGATACATAACCTGCGACTTCTTCCTAAAGTCTTTAGCAATTTTTAAGGCTACATCTACATTGTTAATAAATGCTATCCTGTTTTCTGCAACACAAAGAAATAGGAGTTTTAATCGACCAATTAATTCTCCTATTTCCTTAAATTCATCATCTGTTATACTGTCTACAACTGTTATTCGTGGACTTTCTTTCTGTTTTGAATATGATATAACCTCTTGCAATGATACTTGTTCCATTTTTTAACTCACCTCATCTCTGCTAGATTTTTGTTGCTTAAAATCCTGTTTTTCTTACTCTCCCAGCTGATGAAGTAGCTTAACACATTAATTTACTGCTAGTCAATAGCTTTTGTTTAAAAAGTGTTATAAGTTTTAAAATATGTCAAGTAATTTATTTTTATTCAAATTTGTTATTTATTTTGTTCCCTCAATAGTTCAAGTGCTTTTTCTAATTCTACTATACTATTTTCTCCTAACATATTTAGGTTTCTATAATCTTTTTTTAATATTATTTTCTGCTCTATTTCTTGTAATATCTGTTCTACTAGCAATGATACATCTATATATGTTCCTCTTAGACAATATATTTCTTTCTCATTAGCTTTTAGAGGTTCTGCATTATTTATAATTTTATCTAACTTATCCATTTTGTAACTCCTTCTGTTTAAACTTTTGATTCAATAAATCCATTCTTTCTTGTAATGTGTAATTTTTTATAAAAGTCAATACCAAAATTACCAAAAAAGGGAAAATAATTTTTACCAATTTAGACACCATAGATTAACCACTAGTATTGTTAATATTTTCCATTTTAGACATCATATCTTTAATTCGATAAGATTCTCCTGCAATA
>CAQPRV010000044.1 GCA_948857205.1 uncultured Clostridia bacterium | reverse complement strand
GTAATATTCAAGATATAAAAAATCTGATTCTTTTCGTATCAATGCTGTTCGTTCCTTTGTTTTTTCTAAATCTCCCAAAAAAGCAGAATATATATTTATTGCTCTTAATCTCATTTTATTTCTCCTTCATAAATTGTAATTTGTATGTTACTTAACAACTTTCTCTATCCTAGTATATTCATCTTCAGTTACCTGATAAATACCATTATAAGGTTGCTCAATATAATATTGATTGTCTTTTTTATAAATATAAGCTGATTTGTAATTTCCAGAATCATTTTTAAATTTGACAAAATATAATATATCAGGGTTAACTGGAATATCATTTACACTTTCTATATGAGTTTTTTTATCTGCAAAAACCTCATAAATTTCTTCTATCGATTCTTCATCGTTGAACTCTTTTTCATTATCATATTGAGCTAAAGTATCTATTGTTATACTTGATATTTCTTTTAACTCAAATAAATTAATTACATATTCCTTATTTTTATTTAATTCTTCTTCAAATTCTTTTTCATATTTTTTCATTTCTTCTTCAAAGTCATTATAATCCATAAACCAAGTACCAATTTTAATGTCATCAAATCCTGCTAATGTATGAAAATCAATTACCTTATATCCTAAGCCAAAGTATTCTATTGTTCCTCCATCATTTATAATTCCTGCTGGATTTTGTATGCAGAAAATAGGTTTTTCTTGTTTTTGTACTCTAACATAATCTACTGCAAAAAATATTATTCCTAAAATAATTATAACTCCTAAAATAACTCCAATTACTTTTAAATATTTTTTCATAACAACCACCAGTTTACCTTTCCTTTTATAAATTAACCTCAACAAAAAATTACTATATTTTATTATGCTTATATTATCATAAATTGGAATACTTATCAATATAACTATTCCCATCAAAATTTGTGTGTTAAATAAGGAACAGATATAAAATACCTGTTCCTTAATATTTCTCTACTCATTTTCTTTTAATGTATATTGACTAATATCTGGTTCTGTAAAGATAGAATCATCTACCATATTAAATTCATATGATCTTTCATTTACTATATCTGCTTCTGTTGATTTTACAAATAGTCCTGTTTCTTTATCTATATATGTTTCTGCACCTTCAGAAGTTAAAGATATTGATGACATAAATTCTTTTACAATATAGCATTCTTTTCCATTATAATCAACTGATTTTATTTTTGCATTTATGCATCCTAGAATTGTTTGCCACTTACTATCACTTTCTAAATGATTATAAATACCAACAGACATTATTGTTCCACTATTGAGTTGTGCAATTTTTGAATCTTTTGTTTCTGTAAAAGTATCTGTTCTTTCTCCATTATTATACATTGATATTTTTGTTATTTCATTATTTACATTTCGTTCCATAAAAACAACTTGCTTACCATCTTTTTTATAATAGTCCATTTTTACAATAGTTCCATTATTTTCAGTTGCAACTGATTTTATATGATAATTTGTGCTACCATTGTATTCTGCAATCTTATTTTGCAAATCTGTAACAATTACATAATTTCTAATTGTATGAATAATAAGAATTACAAGCAAAATAGCAATCACTATTAAGGCTATTTTTAATACATTTTTTATTATTTTTTTCTTTTCCATATATATTACCTCCTCTTTAGTGCAACCTAGCAATCATAAGCATTACTGCTTTTAGACCTATGGCTTTGCGTCATAAACTTTCGTTTATTTTGCTTTTTTACAATAATCTAACTATATTATAACATATTTGCTTATTTTTAGCAAATTTATTCATTTTACAATATTTTTAAATATCTCTTTGGCATTCTTACTAGCCTCTTCTTTAGTTATTCCTTCTTGTTGATAAGGATAAATTATATAATCTCCTTTTTTTAGATAAATTCTCCAACTAGCAGAAAAATTTTTTCCACAGTAACTTACAAAATCATTTATATTTTTCATTGCCTTATCTAAATCCTCATAAGTATTTATTTTGATATATGTATCATATTCCAAAATATCACCTGTTCTATTTTCATTTACTACAAAATTGCTTTTGGATTCATTTTCCCATTTATCAAAATAATATTTATGACAATTATCCATATAATCTTCACTTAAATTTCCAAATCTTCTTATCGCTGTAAATTGAATTTCATTATTATCTGACATTTTAAAAGTATATCTGCCATTTTCTTTTTCATCTATATCTTTATTTACTAAATCAATCTTTGTATTATACATACTTTCTATTGTCTTTTCTGGATTTACATTTGTTTTTGAATTAATGTTAGAAATAATAAGGTCAAAAATCAAAATAACAATTGCAATAACTATTATAGCAGTAATAATACCTCCGATTTTAATTGTTTTTCCTGCTATTTTCATTCCTTTTACCACAGTATTTACACCCTTGTGTTCTTTATCTTTCTGTATTTCAGAAAAGTCTAATCTAAATTTTTCCTTTTGTTCTTGTTTCCTACTTTCTTCCCACTTTTCTAATTCTTCCCAATCTTCTTTGTTTCCCATATTATATCTCCTAATCATCTTTACAAATTGTAATTTCTTGTTACTTTTTACTTTGCAAATCTTTGCAAGTTTCAACTACTATTTCTTTTAGTTTTTCTTTATTATCTATATCATCAATTAAATACATAGGTTTAGCACTTTCATAGGGTATTTGTTCTTGCATATTATATTTTTTATTGCTATCAACTATCTTTACAAGTAGCCTATTATCATATATTCCACCGAATAAGACATTGCTATAATACAATAAATATTCTCCCATCATTGCTCTACAATTTATATCATCTAATAAGTCTAATTGCTCTAATATAAAATCTTTATAATCTTTTGATGTTCCCATAATAAAGTCCTTTCTATATATTGTAATTTATCTTTTGATATATTTTTCTTTTAGATAATCTATAAAATCAATTATTTTTTTATCTGATTCACATTTCATTAGAGGCAATACAAAATTAAATACTTTTATAATTTCTTCTACCCAGAAAGCATTTTTTTCTTCTAGCGATAAAGTTTGATATGAAGAAAAATCAAAAGGCATTGTAATTACTGAATAACCATCGGAATTTCGCTCCCTTACTTCAATCTCTTTTGCATTTTCATCACAACTGACATTTAATTGTTTTATAAATTCGTTATTACAAAATCTAACCACATTGTAATATTCAAGATATAAAAAATCT
>CAQPRV010000043.1 GCA_948857205.1 uncultured Clostridia bacterium | reverse complement strand
TGTTCGGATAACAAAAGAGAGGATTTTATGATGGAATTTATGATGGCATTTGGTTTGGCGAGAATTTGAATAAATATTTTAGATATTTTTCTTTCCTTTATTTAATTATCTACCATAAAAATCAAGATTTGTAGGACTTACGACTAAAAATTGTAGCAATCTACAGATTAAATATTTTCTATTTTATATTCTTTTTCTAATTTATCATCAAAATATAATTTTGTTAATAATTTAAATTCCTCTAAAGATTCATCTTTTATATTAAAAGCAAATAACTTTTTTGCTGGAGAAATAACTGTATATTTTATTGCATTAACTGTACTTTCACTAACTGTAATGCAAGACTTATCTTGTTTTCCACAAATATTACATTTAAAACCATTATCTTTTATACTAAAAAAAACAAAATCTTCTTTTTGATTGCAATTAGCACAAATCTCAATTTTAGGTGTAAAACCCAAAATGCATAAAAGACGCAATTTAAAAACACTTAATATTAAATCTAAATTTTTATCAGTTTCAGATATCATATAAAGTGTATTTAATAAAAGTTGCAAAATTTGAAAACAATTCTGGTTTTCATGTGTCACATCATGAACTATTTTATTTATATGTACTGCATATTTCAATTTATCTAAATCTGTTCTTAAATTATAAAAAACTTCAATTGGCTCAACTGAATTTATATGATATGTGTTTGAACCTTTATACATTAAATATTCTCCAAAGCAAAATATTTGTGTTCCAGCTAAAAGAGCACTCTTAGGTCTCCTTGCTCCTTTAGCTACACAAGATATTTTTCCGTATGCCTGGGGTTAATATTGTTAGCATTTTATCAAAGTCACCTAAATTATTTTCTGCCAATATTATTCCATTTATTTTTACGTTTGACATTTTCTTAATCCACCTTTTGATTTGTGTTATTTATAACTTCATTACTATTTAAATTTGTTATTTGTTGTATATCTTTTATATTGTTTTCTATAGTTTCTATTTGTTTTAATTCTAAAAATGCATTAATATCACCTGTATTTTTAAAGGCATCCCATGCTATTTTTTTTATCATATGCTCACTTCCTTTTTTAAAGTTTTACCTTTAAATTATCTTTTGCAAATTAAAATAATTTATACCTTTTTACATAAATTTATTGTAATTTGAATTTTTTTAATATTGTATCATTTTCTTGCCAATCTTCTTTAACTTTTACCCAAGTTTTTAAATTGACTTTTATACCAAAGTTTCTTTCCATGTCAACTCTAGCAGATTTTCCAATTTTTTTTAACATTTCTCCATTTTTTCCTATAATTATTCCTTTATGTGAATTTCTTAAACAATATATTGTTGCTTCTATATCATAGATGTCTTCATTATTTTTATTTTTTCTTTGTTGCATTTTTTCTACTTCTATATAAATTCCATGTGGCACTTCATCTTTTAATAATTTTAATGATTTTTCTCTAATTGTTTCTTCTGCTAATTGCCTTAGTGTTTGATCAGTATATTCTTCTATATCATAATATGCTGGCCCAATTTTTAGGTTCTTTTCTATTTCATCTAAAATTATATTTTTATATTTTGCATTTGTTGCTGAAATCGGAATTACTGCCTCAAAACTATATTCCTTGCTATATATCTCTATTAATTTTAGTAGTTTCTCTCTTTTTATTAAATCGATTTTGTTAATAAGTAGTATCGTTTTTCTTTTTGCTTCTTTTATTTTTTCTAATATTATTCTATCTCCCTTTCCTATTTCTTCACTTGTGGCTTCTATTAGAAATATTACTATATCTGCATCTGCAATACTTGTGAATGTTGTTTCTATCATTGTTTCATTTAGTTTTGTTTTTGGTTTATGAATTCCTGGTGTATCTATAAATATTATTTGAGAATTTTCTCTATTTACTATTCCTCTTATTGCAGTTCTTGTTGTTTGTACTTTGTTTGCAATTGCTGCTACTTTTTCTCCTATCAACATATTCAATAAGGTTGATTTTCCTACATTTGTTCTTCCAATTAATGTTACAAATCCTGATTTAAACTCTGACATTTCTATACCTCTCTTATTTTTTCTTTCTCTATTATACACTATTTTTTTGCTAAATTTGTAGAATTTGAAATTTTTTTTATAAATATTTAAAAATAAAAAATCCTTGAGTTTACAATATGTATTTTCAAAGATTTTTATTACTATAATTTTACAAATTATTTTATAAAATTTATGCATATGCATGACGTTTTTTAAAGCTAAGTAAATTAGTAATTTCATTTTCTGTATTTTTAGCTTTTTTAGTTTTTCTTGCTCTTTCTTGTTCAATTTCTCTTTTTTGTTTTTCTGCAACTGATTGACATATTGCCTTTTGATAGGTAAAATGTGTATCTTGTGCAATCTTACTCCAATTATATTCATTTCTAACTATGTTTTTAGCCTTTTTTGTAATATCTGCACATAATTTATGGTCATATAATAATTCTAGTATTGAATCTGCAATTGAATTAGGATTTCCACAATATGATTTCATTCCATTTTCTCTATGCTGAACAATTTCGTTTAGTCCTCCAATATCTGAAACTACTATTGGATTTTCTGATAACATTGCCTCTAATGCTACTATTCCAAATGGTTCATATGTACTTGGGAATACAGCTATATCAGCTGATTTATACATTTTCTGTACATCTTTTCCACTCATATATCCTGCAAAATACACTTTATTTTCTATGCCCATTGCTCTTACTTGTTGTTTAAGCTCATCTAGCATTCCACCTTTTCCACATATTATAAGTTTGCTATCTCTATATCCTTGTAAGATTTTTGGCATTGCTGATATTAAATGTTGTATTCCTTTTTCATATACTAATCGACCCATAAATAATATTATTTTTTCATTGTCCATTGCATATCTTCTTCTAAAGTTATAATCTCTTTCTACGCCATTAAATAAGTTTAGATTTACTCCATTTGGTATTACATTTATTTTTTCATATGGTAAACCAAATAGTCTTTGCAATTCATTTTTCATATAATTACTATTTACTATTACTTCTGATGATTCGTATGTTAACATCCATTCTGTATCATTTATATATCTTTGAGTTTCATCATGTATTCCACTATTTCTACCCGCTTCTGTTGCATGTATTGTTGAAACTATTGGTATGTTATAGGAATTTTTTATTGTTTTTGCAGCATATGCAACTAACCAATCATGTGCATGTATTACATCAAAATTTCCTTCTTTTAACATAATTTCATTTGCTTTTGCTACCATATTAAAGTTTAATTGCATAACCCAATCAATAAAATTGTTCGGATTTATCATATAGTTGTCTACTCTATATACTTTTATTCCTTTGTCATCTTCAAAATATGGTGTATCTCCTTCTCTATATGTTACTACTGTTACATCATGACCATCTTTTAATAATGTTCTTGATAAGTCTGCTACTACTCTTGCTATTCCACCTACAATTCTTGGTGGATATTCCCATGTTAACATTAATATTTTCATCAATACACAACCTTTCCTTTATATTTTCTTTTGTTGTTTTTCGACTATTTTCTTATATTTTATACATTTTCCTTTTAAATGTAAATATGTTTTTGTTATTTTTTTAAATTATTTTTAATTTTAAAAAGCACAGATTATATATTAAACCTGTACTTTATTTTTTACTATTCAACGTCTTCTTCTGAAGTTTGCTCTTCATTGTCATTATTTTCATTATTTTGTTCATCATCACTATTATTATCATTATTATTCTGTTCTTCATCATTATTTTGTTCTGTATTATCTTCATTATTGTCTTGTTGTTCGTCATTATTTCCATTATTATTTAAGTCTTCTAAACCTTCATTACTTTGTTGATTCTCTGTATTATTTTGTAACTCATTGGAATTATTATAATTTCTTTCATTCTGTTCGTTATCATTATTTATAGTTTTTATTCCTCTTCTTTCTAAGTATTCAATAGCATCCATCTGTCCATTATTTACTGCAATATAGTAATGAGTTTCACCTGCTTCTACAGTCATATAAATATCGTCAGCAACTGTTGGGAATAATTCTTGTCCTGAAGAATTTATTAAAGTATACTTATTATCTATACTTGCAACTAATACATCATAATCTGGAATAACAAGTAAATTTAAAGCAATTTTATTGCTTGATGCAATATAACCAAATCCATCATATTTAAATTCAACTAACTGTTTTCCATTTTTATTAAATAATCCCCATAATCCATCTTTTTTTATTGGAATTAAATTATTTACTAATAGATAATTATTTTTTATATTATTTTCTTGGAATTTTGAAATATCTATTCCAATCTCATCATATTCAGGATATACTTTTATATTTCCTTGAAAATCAATTATTCCAAATTTACTATCTTTTTTAACTAAATATAAATTTGCATCACTATCCATAAGTTCAATATTGTCATACATTATTTGTACTTTCATCTCTCTTGATTTAGACATAATTCCATATTTATTGTTTGATTTTACTAAAAAGTCTCCTGTATCTGGAAGATAGGTAATATCATCATATTTAGCTTCTAAAATAATATTTCCATCAATATCAATTACTCCAACTTTTGAATTTGAACTTTCAACAACTAAAATTCCATTTAATATTGCTTTTTGATTATTATAGTTTTGACTTATTTTAGAATATCCATAGTCAAGAACAACACTGTTATAAGCAGTTACTAAATATGGCGTTGTATAAATTTCTATTATATTTTTCTCTTTATTATATTCAAAACTAAGGTTAAATATTTTACTTGCTGCTTCTTCTTTTGCATATAAAACTCCTTGATTAGATTTTATAGCTTCTTTTAAATATATATATTTGTAG
This sequence comes from uncultured Clostridia bacterium, assembly GCA_948857205.1. GTDB lineage: Bacteria > Bacillota > Clostridia > TANB77 > CAG-508 > CAG-269. The sequence continues at coordinate 10,725 of CAQPRV010000043.1, read as the reverse complement.
TTTGATGAATTTTGTGTTAATTCTAATTTGTATATTTTATTTGAACCTAAAGAAACATTTACAACTTCTGTCTTAGATTGAACATAACATTTACTTTTATTTTCAGATTTATTTGTATATTCGCCATTATAACTATCATATCCAAAGAATGGTGCAACTTCTTTTACTGGGAAAGACACTGTGCCATCTTCTTCTATAACTAATAATTCTTTTAATTTTGGATTTAATTGTTCATCTAAATATACTTTTAATTCACTGTTTTTTAAGTACGATAAATAACCTAATATACCTATAATAATAAATACTATTAATACAATACTAACTAAAATAACTATTTTTAAAACTTTTCTATTTTTTTCTTCTTTCTTAGTTTGAAAGCTATCTTCTATTAGATTCATCGTTTGTACCTCCTTAATCTTTATATCCATATTTTTTATAAAATTCTTCTTTAAAAGCTCCTAAATTATCATGCTCTATTTCTATTTTAACTTTTTCCATTAAATTAGTCAAGAATCTTAAATTATGAATTGACAATAATCGTACTCCTAATATCTCATTTGCTTTAATTAAATGCCTTATATATGCTCTTGTATAATTTTTACATGTATAACAATCACATTCGTCATCTAACGGTCTCCAATCTCTTTCATAGGTTGCGTTTCTAACAACCACTTTTCCCTTCCATGTCATTGCCGTTCCATTTCTAGCAATTCTTGTTGGTAATACACAATCACACATATCTATTCCAGCTAAGGCTGCTTCAATTAAATAATCTGGTGTTCCTACTCCCATTAAATACCTTGGCTTATTTTTTGGCATTAAAGGTGTTGTATATCTTAAAATGTCAATAAATTCTTCTTTTGGTTCACCTACACTAATTCCACCTATTGCATATCCTGGTAAATCTAGTTCTATTAAGTCTTTGGCACTTTGTTCTCTTAAATCTTTATAAAATCCACCTTGTATAATTCCAAATAAGGCTTGTTTATCTACAGTTTTGTGTGCATTTTTGCATCTTTTTGCCCATCTTGTTGTTCTTTCCATAGATTGTTTTGTATATTCATAGGTTGATGGATATGGACAACATTCGTCAAAAGCCATCATAATGTCAGAACCTAAATCTTCTTGTATTTCCATAACAGATTCTGGTGAAAAGAAATGCTTACTTCCATCTAAGTGTGATTTAAATTCAACTCCCTCTTCTTGTATTGTTCGTAATTCTCCTAAACTAAAAACTTGGAAGCCACCACTATCTGTTAAAATAGGCCTATCCCATTTCATAAATTTATGAAGTCCTCCTGCTTCTTTTATTATCTTGTTTCCTGGTCTTAAGTATAAATGATATGTATTTGATAATATTATTTGCGCTTTTACTTCTTCTTTGAGTTCCTCTGGTGTCATTGATTTTACAGTGGCTTGTGTTCCGACTGGCATAAATACTGGTGTTTGTATGTCTCCATGTGGTGTGTGTATGACTCCTCTTCTTGCTCCTGTTTGTTTACATTCATGTATTAGTTCATAAGTTACTGCTGACATTTTAATTCCTACCTTTCTAGATTTTGTAGCAGTTTGCACTGCTTAATATTTGATTGCTATAACATTTTTAATTCACACAGATAAGTTGTGCGTTAGTAAATCTTAATTCTGGCTTTTTATTAATTAACTCTTTTCTTCTTTTTCTAATAATTCAAATAGATATTCTCTTTTAGGATTTTCCATATTTTTTAGTATCTCTTTAGCATTTTTGATTGGCAAAAATTTCACACTTTTAAACTCTATTTCTAATTGATTATCTTTTAGATAATTCAAATATTTTTTATAATGTTCTTCCATTTGTTCTTTTGTCATATTTAAGTTTCCAACTGCTAATACACCATATGCATGTCTCTTTCCCTCTGGTATTTCTAAATATTTTATTTCATATTTTGTTATTTGACTTGAATTATTTAATTCTAAATTTAACTCTTCTTTTAATTCTCTTTCAATCGTTTTTATAATATTAATATTATTTCCATCTATATCTTGCTCATCTGCTCCTCCACCACAAGTTTCTACACATAAAGGAGTAGATGTTGTTTCTGCCATTTCTCCTAATAGAAAATAATTATCCTTTGTTTTTAATAAAATTCCTCCCCATAAGCAAGCTCCCCAATATTTTTTATCCTTAATACCAATTCTTTCATCATATAAATAATGTGAATACTTTGTTATTTTACAAAAAAGTACTTGCTTATCCTCTAAGGTTTCAAATTTATTAACACATATATTTTCTCCATCCCAAAAATTAGGATGTTCTTTTATTATGTCTTTCCAAAATCTTTCTATTTTTTCTTTTAGTTCTGTTGGTAATTGAACTTTTTCTTTTTCTTTTTCTAATTTTATCTCTAGTGGCTTTGTTATGTCTATTATCATATTTTATAAACCTTTCTTTCTAAACTAACATTATTTGATAATTTTTTATCCTTCTTTTAAATATTTAATAAATTTATTTAAAGCTTCTTTTCTATGACTTACTTTGTTTTTTTCTTCTATACTAATTTCTGCAAATGTTTTATCTTTGTATAAAAATATATAATCATAACAAAAGTCAGTATTTCCTCTAACTTCTGTACTAATTTTCCCTTCACAAATTCCTTCAAAAATATGCTTTTTGCCATTTTCGTCAATAAAACATATTGCACAAATAAATCTAGCAGTTCTTTCATTATCCTTTGCATCTTTCATAAGTTCTAAAACTTTTTCACACTTTTCCCTAGCTGGTAGATTTTCTCCGTAAAAATCTATGTGAATATACTCCTGGCATCCCATTTAGATAATCTATTATAATTCCACTATCTTCTGATATAACTGTTTGTCCACTTTGTTTATATATTGCTTCTGCTTTTATTATAGCATTTTCTGCAAAGGTTTTACCTGTTTCTTCAACTTCTATATCAAAACCTGCTTCTTTTTGAGAAATTACTTCAATTCCAAAAGCTTTTAATATTTCTGCATATTCTATTATTTTATTTTTATTATTAGATGCTAAAATTATTTTATCCTTCATTTTATTTCCCCTATTTTTTTTATTTAGATACTATAAATTAACTTTAAATATTAATTATACTATTTTATATAATGGAAAGTTAACATGACTTTCTAATTATAGAACAAATTAAAGAAAATTTTTGATTTTCTTTAATTTGTTCTCGCATGATTTGAGTTTTCGACTGTAAGAAGAAAATCTCAAAGGGCTAGCGATTGTAGTTTTTATACAATAGGAAAGAATAACTTTCCTATTGTATAAAAAATCAAAGTTAGTCCATGATTTTTTCCTCCGTCCCCAAAATCATCATCGCATCACCAAAGCTAAAAAATCTGTATTTTTCTTCTACTGCCTCTTTATAGGCTTTCATAATATATTCTTTTCCAGCTAAGGCTGATACAAGCATTAATAAGGTTGATTGTGGCAAGTGAAAGTTCGTTATTAGTCCATCTATGCATTTGAATTTATAACCTGGATATATAAATATTTTTGTGTCTGTTTCTTGTGGTTGTACTTGTCCTGTTTCTTTGTCTGCAATTGTTTCTAATACTCTGCATGAGGTTGTTCCGAATTGCTATTACTCTTCTTCCTTCTTGTTTTGCCTTATTTATTATTTCACAGTCTTCTGGTTTTATATAAAAGTGTTCTGAATGCATTTCATGTGCTTCTACTGTATCTTCTTTTACTGGTCTAAAGGTTCCAATTCCTACATGAAGTGTTACATTTGCTATTTCTATTCCTTTTTCTTGCAATTTTTTTAATAGTTCTGGTGTAAAATGCAATCCTGCAGTTGGTGCTGCTGCTGAACCTTTGTATTTTGCATATACTGTTTGATATCTATCTTTTTCTTCTAGTTCTTCATGTATATATGGTGGTAAGGGGATTAATCCAATTTTATCTAATATTTCATTAAAAATTCCTTCATAACTAAATTTTACTTTTCTTGTTCCTCCAGATAAAATCTCTAATATTTCTGCTTCTAAGCTCCCTTCTCCAAATATTACTTTTGTTCCTACATGTAATTTATTTCCAGGTCTTACTATTGATTCCCAAATGTCTCCTTCTATATTATTCAATAATAAAAATTCTACCTTCGCTCCTGTGTCTTTTTTTCCATAAATTCTTGCTGGTATTACTTTTGTATTATTTCTTACTAATACATCTCCTGGTTTTAAATAATTAATTATATCTTTAAATATCTTGTGTTCTATTGTTTGGTCTTTTTTATTTAATATCATTAATCTTGATTGGTCTCTTTGTTTTATTGGCGTTTGTGCTATTAATTCTTCTGGTAATTCATAATTAAATTCTGATACTTTCACTTATATTATTTCTCCTATTTTTAAATTTTTTACTTTTAATTATGTTGTTTGTTTTATAGTGAATCTATTTATTAGGTTATTAAATAGCTCTTTTATTTCTTCAATTATATTTTCTGGTTGTTTAAATTCATCAATTTTATTTGAATATTTAAAATTACTGTTTTTGCCTGGTTTCAAAGTAAATATTTCTTTTGGTAATCCTATTTTTCCATTACTAGTTGATATATTTTTGTTCATATAATCTGTATACCATTTCTTTTGACCTATTAAAATTTCATTTTTATAACCATATTTTTCATAGTCATGCAATTCTGGTCTTTCAAATCCATATTCTTCAGCTGTTCTTTCTAAAGAATGTAAAAACTCATGTAATAATACTTCTTCTGGGAAAGTATTCGATTTTGTGTTATATTTATAAATATAACTTTTAGAACTATTTGGTAATCTAATATTAGAAAATCCAATTCCATAATAATCCATTGAACCGAAGTCCTATCCAATCATTAACCTGTATGTCATCTTCATGTTGTTCATCTCCGAAGTTTTAAAACTATAAAAATGTGATCAAAATCATTATCTTTAACAACTTCTTTAATTTGTTCCTCTACATCTTCTGGTGCTACATAATATCCAAACTCTTCGTCATAAGATAATTTTGTAATAGGATTATTTGACTTGTATATATTACATTTTGCTGACATTTTTCCTTCTGATAATTCATAACATGAATTTTGAAATCTATTTATTGTATCTGTTATATCACTTATATCTGTTCCGTGTTACGTTTAGTTTAATTTTCTTATCTCCTATTGTTACATCAGTTGTTTCAAAAATGAAACAAGCAAATTTCCATTCACTATCCTTACTAGTAGTTCCTTGTTCAAAAGTAAAATCTGAAAACCATGCTTCTCCTTTTGCTGAGCCTAAATATCCACCTAATCTAAAACCTAAATTTAAGGTATCTCTATTTTTAGAATTAAATATTAACTCTATCTTTTGCCAGTCCTTTGTACCAGAAATTGCTATACTCCTTTCTGTAGTACCTTCAATTGAAATTTGTGCTCCAATACCTGAGTTTTCTCCCTCTGCTTCTACATCTTTTGTTTTTACCATACAAGTTACTTTATATGGCTGATTCTTTTCTACTTTAATAGTTTTATAAAACATTGCATCATTAAATTTATCTGATTGTATTTTATAACTAGCCCTTTCTGAATATTTTTCTTCGTCATCTCTAATAAATTCTGATGTATATGGATTAGATTCACTTCTTACATAATTATTAAAATTATTTTTTTTGTAATATTTATATGCAAAATATAATACCATTAATAATATAATTAGTATTATAATATCTATTATTTTTGTAAATTTACCTTTGCTATTTTTTTTTGATTCTTCCATTTGTTAAATACCTCTCTACATTTATCTCTTTTATTATATATTATTTTCTTTTAATTGTCATTAGGGACGGAGAATTTTGGCAATATTTTTTTATTTATTAGCAGAATAAATATGTAAAATCTTTGATTTTTCTTTAATTTATTCTTACTCGATTTGAGTTTTCTACTATAAGGAGAAAATTTCAAAGTGCTAGTGATTATATCATATATATAATAGGAAAGTATTACTTCCATATTATATAAAAAATAAAAAATCATTGAATTTACATATGTCTTTTCAATGATTTCTATTATTTTTTATTTACAATAACAATATTTATTCGATTAAATCTTTCATAGTTAAATTTATTCTATCTTGTTCATCTATATCTGTTACCTTAACAGTTACTTTATCTCCCACATTCAGTACATCTTCAACCTTTTTAATTCTTTCTTTTGATATTTTAGATATATGAAGTAAACCTTCTTTACCTCCAAAACCTAAATCTACAAAAGCTCCAAAGTTCATAATTCTAGTTACTTCCCCATAATAAATTCCGCCAACTTCAACTTCTCTTACTATATCTTCTACCATTTCCAAAGCTTCTTGTGCTTTTTGATTATCTGTTGAATATATTAATACTTGTCCATCTTCTTCTATATCTATTTTTACTCCTGTTGCATCTATAATTTTGTTTATTGTTTCTCCACCTTTACCAATTACATCTTTTATTTTATCTACTTTTATTTGTGTTGTAACTATTCTTGGTGCATATTCTGAAATTTCTTCCCTAGGTTTATTTATTACTGGCATCATAATATCATCTAATATATGTTTTCTTGCTTTTGCTGTTTTTTCAAAAGCTTCTGCAATTATTTCATAAGTTAGTCCATCACATTTGATATCTACTTGTATTGCTGTTATTCCTTTTTCTGTTCCTCCTACTTTAAAATCCATGTCTCCAAAAAAGTCTTCTAAACCTTGTATATCAACTAACATTACATAGTCTTCATCATTATCTGGGTTTGTTACTAGTCCTGTTGATATTCCAGCTACTGGTCTTTTTATTGGTACCCCTGCATCCATTAAACTTAAAGTACTTCCACATATACTTGCTTGTGATGTTGACCCATTTGATGATAATACTTCTGATACTACTCTTATTGCATATGGGAATTCTTCTTTTGATGGTAATACTGGTACTAATGCTTTTTCTGCTAAGGCTCCATGTCCTATTTCTCTTCTTCCTGGTCCTCTTGATGGTCTTGCTTCGCCTACTGAGTAACTTGGGAAGTTGTAATGATGCATATATCTTTTTGATTCTTCTGTATCTATTCCATCTAATACTTGTTCTTCACTTATCATTCCAAGTGTTGCAATTGACATTACTTGAGTTTGCCCTCTTGTAAATAATGCACTACCATGTGTTCTTGGTAATAGTCCTACTTCACATGACAAGGGTCTTATTTCATCTAAAGTTCTACCATCTACCCTTTTATGCTCGTTATATATCATTTCTCTTACACATTTTTTTTCTAATTTATATATAGCTTCTCCTATATCAGCTTTATTTTCTTCAAAAGCTTCTTCTCCATATTTCTCTGTATAAGTTTCTTGAATTTTTGTTGTTAATGCATCAATATTATTGTCTCTTGTTTCTTTATCTTCTTCTTGAACTTTTTCTTTCATTTCTTCTTTGAAGTTTTCTTCTATAAATTCATATATATCATTATTTACTTCAAAAGATTTGTATTCAAATTTTGGTTTTCCAATTTCTTTTTGAATATTTGATATAAATTTACATATTTTTTTAATTTCTTCATGTGCTGATTTTATAGCTTCTAACATTAATTCATCTGGTACTTCGTTTGCACCTGCTTCAATCATTGTTATTTTATTTTCTGTTGCTGCTACTGTTAAAGTTAAATCACTTTTTTCTCTTTGGTCTTCTGTTGGATTTATTACAATTTTTCCATCTATTAATCCAACATTTACAGCTGCTGTTGGTCCATTAAATGGAATGTCTGATATAGCTAAAGCTGCTGCTGAACCTATCATTGCTGCAACTTCTGGTGAATTGTCTTGTTCTACACATAATACTGTTGCAACAACTACAACATCATTTCTAAAATCTTTTGGAAATAATGGTCTTAGTGGTCTATCTATTGCTCTTGATGTTAATATTGCTTTATCTGATGGTTTCCCTTCTCTTTTTAGAAAGCCTCCTGGTATTTTTCCTACTGAATATAATTTTTCTTCAAAGTCAACTGATAATGGAAAAAAGTCTATTCCATCTCTTGGCTCTTTTGATGCTGTTACATTTACTAATACACATGTATCTCCATAACGTACTAATACACTCCCATTTGCTAGTCCTGCCATTTTTCCTGTTTCTATAACTAGTTTTCTTCCTGCTAGTTCTGTTTCATATGTTTTAAACATTTTATAAACTTCCTTTCTTAATAGGACTTTAGGTAGTCCATTTTTTTATTTTTTTCTAAGCAAGTTTAGATTGTAACCTCTATAATGTATTTATTATTTTATGTATTTTTTATTAATTTACTCTTTTTTTAAATACATTATACAAGCTACTTACCTATACTTGCTTTTTTTCTTTTTTATTATAAATAAGGAACAAGTCTCGCATAAACGAGATTTGTTCCTGTTTTTATTTTCTTAATCCTAATTTTTCAACAATTTCTCTGTATCTGTTTATGTCTTTTTTAGCTAAGTAGTTTAATAGGTTTCTTCTTTTTCCTACCATTTTTAAAAGACCTCTTCTTGAATGATTGTCTTTTTGGTGAATTTTTAAATGTTCTGTTAGCTCATTAATTCTTTGTGTTAATAGTGCTATTTGTACTTCTGGTGAACCTGTGTCGTTTTCTTCTCTTTTATAAGTATTAATGATTTCTTGTTTTCTTTCCTTTGTCATTTTTTTCTCCTTTCTCAAGGCTTTTTTAGTTTGATTTTTTCAAACCTACACCTTATTTTTTTGTTTTCCCTTTAACTGAGCTTATCGTTTAGGTGCTTACTTATAGCTAAGTAAAAGGTATGTCTTTTTTTGACATACCTATTTTACTATATTTTGGAATATATTTCAAGTGTTTTTATACAATATATTCAATTTGATTGTTTGGAAAGTATTTTTTCATTTGTTCTCTTAAGAAAATTTCTCCATCTTCTCTTAATTCTTTTTTGTAACAGTATTTTCCTCTGCCTCTTCCTGTCATATTTTCTTTATTATATAAATTAATTGCATTTGGAAAAGCTTCTTCATTTATTTTTGTGTGTACAAAGCTATATGTCATAAATATAATTTCGAAAAATACATCTCTTTTTACTTTTTCTGATAATTCTTGGTTTAATCTTTGTATTAATTCTAAATATAGTTGTTTCCAATTTTCTACCATTATTACTGGTGCTATTAAAATTCCTATTTTATATCCTGCTTCTTTTAATTTATTTATTGCTTCTATTCTTCCTTTTAACCTTGATGTTCCAAATTCTACTTTGTTTATTATTTCTTCTGGATTTACACTTACTCGTATTATTACTTTTCCTTGATGATTTAATGGTAATATTGGATCAACCATATCAAATTTTGTTGGGAAGGTTAAAAAACCTTTATTAGCATTTTTAAAATTTTTAATTGTCCATTCTAAATTTCCTGTTATTGAATTTTCTAGGATAAGATCACTATTACTTCCTATTTCAAAAGTTAATTCTTTTTCTGATTGATTCGATGTTTTGATAATTTTTTCCAACATTTTTTCTCTATTTACAAATAGTCTTAAATATGCACATTTGTTATAATTACATACTAAATAACAATACATACATGATGCTGTACATCCTGATGATGTATATGGTACTAAATAGTCTGATGTTTTGTGATTTTCTACAAATTTATGTGTCTTTCTTACTCCTATTATTAGGTTTCTTTTCATATTTGCAAATTCACTGTTTTGCTTTTTTCTCATTTCTTCTATGTTGTTATGATTTTCTATTTCTATTTTTGGCTCTTCTTTGTATTTTTCCATTAGTTGTTTTCCTAAAGGATAATTTAATATTTCTTTTTCATAATATATTGCTTGTGGTTTGAACATTTTTCTTTCCTCCATTTTTTATATTTTAGCCACTTTTTTGCTTTTTATTATTTTTATTTAAAATGGAGAAAATTCATATGATGCTATAGCACACATATGAGTTATTAAAAATTTACTCATGGAAATCATTATGGAAATAATGATTTCCTATCTTTAAAGTTTTTACACCCTTACGTATTTCCCTTTGATACTCACTTACTAGTGCTGGCTCATAAAAATACCGAGCACCATTTTTAAATTTTTTTCGGGTTGGATCATATCCACGAAGAGCTTTTTGGACGGCTCTTTTGCAATCTGGATATTGATCTAACATTTCTTGTGTAATGTTAGAAATATTAGCAAACTGATTTTTTGCTAATATTATATCTTTAATAGATATTTTTCTTTTGTTGTATTCATATCTATTAAAGATTACAGATGCTACTGCTACTTGGCCTTTAAAGCATTCGCCTCTAGCTTCTGCATATACTACTTTTTCCACCATTTTTGTTTCTTTTTTTGTAATCTGTATTTTTCTTCTTTTGTTTTTTCTTTTTTTAGCTACTTTAGGTGTTGCAACAATTATTTTTGGCTCTGATGTTTTTATAGATATTGAGCCTTGACTTGTTACTTTTTCCTTATATAAATCATATGTTGATATTACCATTTCACTGTTATATGAACTTTGTAATTCTTTACCACAATTAAATGAAATCACCTGCAAAAGCTTAAAAAATAAAATTGTTAATAAGAAAATAAATATGAAATTTAAAAATTCTTTTAATTTTCTTTTAAACTTCCTTTTAATTATAAAAGTCAATACCAAAATTACCAAAAAAGGGAAAATAATTTTTACCAATTTAGACACCATAGATTAACCACTAGTATTGTTAATATTTTCCATTTTAGA
>CAQPRV010000042.1 GCA_948857205.1 uncultured Clostridia bacterium | reverse complement strand
CTTTCTTAGTTTTATATATACCAACTATATTGGCATCTTCATAAACAACATAATGTGTTGGTAAGAATCCGTCATTATTAATTCTTTTTATGCATTTCATTTCTTCTTTCTCCCTTCTATTATTTTTCTTTTACTTTTGCAGTTACTTCTATATTTGGTGCATATTTTTCTGCTCCTATATCTATTTTTTATTTATTCGTTTAAATTTCTTAAAATTTCACATCCTATTTTGTTAAATTCTTCATATACTTTTTCATTCTCTTCTTTTGTCTTTGGAAAGTAAGTATCGTCAACTTCTATTGTTGTATTTCCAATTTTAAATTCCTTAACTATCATCTATCAAACACCTCTTTATATTCTTATTCATATTGCTAGTCCTCCTTTCTTATTATTTGTACCGTGTCGCAATTCGTCTTATTACGTAACTCGTAATAATTAGTTAAAAAAAATATCACATGCTTCATCTTTTGACAATTGTAATATAGAAAAAATATCCTCAATATCTGTTAAACTAAATTCTACTTCTCCTGAAAATCTTCTATAAATATATGCTTCACTTTTCTTCCATTTTTTTGCCAAATTTTGTTTTGATATATCTTTTAGTTTCATATAACTTTCTAACTTTACTACTACTTTTTTTTTATCATTCATTTACTTAAACACCTCCTATATTACTTGTTACGTAATTACTTTATACGTAATATATTCTATTTCATCTTTTTTGTCAATACCTTTTGCGTAATTTTTTTATTTTTTTCAAAAAAATATTGCGTACTACGAAAAAATGTGTTACAATAACAGTGTTAGGAGGTTCTATAATGGAAGAATTATTTTCAGAAAGATTATCAGAACTAATCAAAAATAGTAATTATATATTAGCAGATATGGAAGAAAGTGTTGGCAAAAAAGCTGCAACAATTTCTAGATATGCTTCTGGAGAAATAAAAGGAGTAAAAAGGGATACTATTGTTAAATTAGCTAACTTTTTTAATGTCTCTCCTGCTTGGTTAGCTGGTTTATCTAATGAAAAATACCAAGATATAAAAAAAGATAAATTAGGAAATCCTATTGTATCTATTCCGCTTCTTGGTACAGTTAAAGCAGGATATGATTATATGGCACAAGAAAACTGGGAAGGTTCAATTGAAATAGATAAGAACCTAATAAAAGATAACTCTACTTATTTTGCATTAAAAATAAAACGGAGATAGTATGGCTCCTATTATTATCGAAGATGACATTGTTATTATAAAAAAACAAGATGATTTTGAAAATGGCGATTTAGTAGTAGCTATAGTTAATGGTAATGAGGCTACAATAAAAAAAGGAAAAAAAAGTGAAAATAGTATTCTATTACAACCTTTCAATCCTAGTTATGAACCATTAATATTTACTTATGACGAAATGAAAACTATTCCTGTTATTATAGTTGGAATAGTTAAACAATTAAAAAGAGAATTTTAAAGGAGGTATCCATTATGAAATGTAAATCTTGTAATGAAGAAATTGGAAATTGTACTATTTGTCCATATTGTGAAGAAAATCAATCTATAAATTATGAGCAAGAACTATCAAAAGAAGAAAAGAAAATACAAAAATTATTTAATAAGTATGAATTAAATACTCTATCAAAAAAATATTCTAATGCTATAAAGAATATTAACTATGAACTAGCTGGTTCAGGATTAAGTGAATTTGGTAATATTCTTAGTCCTGATACGCACACATCTTTACGAGTTCAAACTCAATTTTTACATGCTATTGTACAACAGAACTGGATAATTATTAGGCAACTAGATGAAATTAGCAAAAACATAAATAAATAAAAGAGAATTATGCTCCAAGTTTGCGACACGGTACATAATTCTCACACATAAACACTATTGAAAGTGATTATAGTATTATTATAACATCTTAATACTTTCATTTTCAATAGTTTATTAAGAATAAATTAAAGAAAATGGAGGTATTTTTATATGAAAGACCATATAAATAATAATATGGAATATTATTGTGCATATTTAAGAAAAAGTAGAAAAGATATGGAAGCCGAATCACATGGTGAAGGAGAAACATTGGCAAGACATGAAAAAAGATTAAGAGATTATGCAGATTCTGTTGGAATTAAAATTAGTAAATTCTATAAAGAAGTTGTTTCTGGAGAAACTATTTCTTCTAGACCAGTAATGCAACAATTATTGACAGATGTTGAAAATGGAATGTGGACAGGAGTTTTAGTAGTAGAAGTAGAACGTTTGGCAAGAGGTAATACATTAGATCAGGGAATAGTGTCTAATGCTTTTCAATACTCTAGTACTAAAATTATAACACCTTTAAAAACATATGACCCTAATAATGATTATGATGAAGAATATTTTGAATTTGGTTTATTTATGTCTAGGCGAGAATATAAAAAAATAAACCAAAGGCTTCATGAAGGAATTTTATCCAGTGTAAAAGAAGGAAAACATGTAGGTGCTTCTGCTCCATATGGATATGATAAATATAAATTACCAAAACAAAAAGGTTATTCCCTAAAACCTAATGAATATGAAGCCAAGATGATACAATTAATATTTAGCTTATATTTAAAAGGAAATGGCTTAGAATTGATATGCAAAAAACTTAATCAACTAGGGTATAAACCACATAGAGGTATAGAATTTACAAAATCATCATTAGCTCATATTCTTACTAATCCAGTTTATATAGGAAAAATAAAATACACAGATAGAGCCACTACTAAGAAAGTAGTAAATGGAAATATTGTTAGAGTAAAAAATGAAAACAAAAATATTATATATGTAGATGGCTTGCATAAACCCTTAATAGATTTAGATACTTGGAACAAAGTTCAAAATATACGAAAAAATAACCTAATTAATCGTTCTAAAGTGGATTATAGCTTAAAAAATCCAATGGCTTCAATTTTAAAATGTGGAATTTGTGGAAAAACATTATCTAGGGTTACTTATTCTAATAGAAATGATGTAAGAATCTGTTGCAGAAAATGTAAAGAAAACGTTAGTAGTAATATAGAATATGTAGAAGAAAAATTACTAGAATCTTTAAGATCTTTACTAGAAGATTATAGGATAAAATTATTGAGTAATGATAATAGTGATATTGATATCCTATTAAAAACAAATGAAGAAAGTATATCTAACTATAAATGTGAATTAGCAAAGTTAAAGCTTCAATTAAATAAGACTTATGACTTATTAGAACAAGAAATTTACACTAAAGCTATCTTCATAGAACGTTCAAATTTATTAAAACAAAATATAAAGGAAATAAATTGTAATATAGAAAAATTAGAAATTGAAAAAAATGCTATTTCAAAAAGAAAAAATAATAATAAAACTTTAATTCCTAAAATAGAAAAAGTTATAGATTGTTACAATAAAACTAATGATATCAAAATAAAAAATGAATTGTTAAAAAGTGTATTAGAAAAGATTGAATATACTAAAATAGCACCTAAAGACAAAGATGATTTTAAGTTAACATTATTCCCCAAAATACAAGCATAGATTATTTTTATCTATGCTTGTAACATTGATAGTTACATTTATCAAAGTGAACCCATGTTGGAGTTAAAGATATTGGTTCTACATATGACCATACTCCTGAATTGTTTGCACTATTCCATAATGTTCTTCTTCTACTTGATGTTAAAGTCTGACCAACATCAAAGGCTACACCTGCATAATGTTGACTTTGATTACCATGACCACCTTCATATGGTCTTTTAAAAGCAAACCCAACTGGAATTGGTCCACCAAAAATATATCTTTGACTATTCCAACTTTGCATACATCTTTTTGTTGTCCATAAAATATTACTTTTGCTAGAACCTCTAAACTCTCTTACTCTTAATGTAGAATTAGTATTATAAGGCATTGGTTCAGCTTCATTTCTATAATAGGTTTCCATTCTGTCAGTATCATTATTAAAAATAATTATTTTAGCCAAAATAAAATCCTCCTCATATTTTTTAATTTATAATATGAGAAAGATTAATATTCTGTGAATATGTAATTTATTTTACTTCTCTAGCCTTAACAACTACTCTTAACTTACTATCATCTGTACAAGTAATTACAGTTATCTCCTTATTACCATTTGTACGTTGAGTTGTACAACTTACATCTGTTGGAACTACCTCATACTTGTTATAAACTCTATAATTAATTTTTCTTCCTGACAAATCTATAATTTCAATAATATCACCAGTAGTTAATGTAGGAACTTTACTAAAAAACTTACTATTCCTATAATTATGACCTACAATACAAAAATTTCCCTCTTCATTTGGCTCTGGTCCCCAAAATTTAGTTGGAGACATTTTAAGTAAAGCTTCTGTTTCAGCAGCAGAACCTGTCTCTCCATCTAAAATTGCATATTTAATACCTATTTTTGGTATATTTATTGTTGCTATTGATGTATACTTATATCCACCTTTTGTTGTTTGCACTTTTCTCGCTGTAGCTACTGGTACAGTTGGTTGCTCAACACTCTCTTGTGAAGAATTATCTGGTTCCTCTTCATTTAATATAACTACTAATACATTATTTTTAGCTACTGTTGTGTCTGTTGTATCTGATGTGTTTTCTGGAATTTGTATTTCTTCTAATATTTCTTGTGAAACTTCTTCACTTTTATTTCTATCATATTCTGCATATATATATAAGGATATTAAAATGCATACTAAAAAAATAGATATTAGAAAGTTAATTTTATATAATTTCTTTTTTCTTCTTAATTCTGGTGTAACATATAACCTTTCTGTTACTAAAATTTGATTCATTTTTTTCTCCTTTTTTTACTTCATTAATATTATAACATGAAATCTTTGTAATTTAAATACTTATGATAAAATTTTATTCGTTATTTTAGCAAAATCTTCTATTGTTAATTTTTCTGCTCTTATATTAATATCTAAACCTACTTGTTCTAAAATGGAGATCCCCTCTTCTTTACTATTAAATACTTTTGTATTTGTTAATGCATTTAATAAGGTTTTTCTTTTTTGCATAAAAGCACATTTTATTATTCTAAACATTACTTCTTTATTTTTCACCTCTAGTTTTGAGCTTTCTCTAATATTTAACTTTATAACTTCTGAAGTAACATCTGGTTTTGGTATAAAGGATTCCTTTTCTACTATAGCGACTTTCTCTGGAATTGCATAATAATAAACTGTATAGGTTATAGCTCCTGTATTCTTTTGACCTGGAATTGCAATCAGTCTATCTGCTACCTCCTTTTGTATCATTACAGTTATACTTTTTAAATCTAGTTGTTCTTCTAACAATTTCATTATAATAGGTGTAGTAATATAATATGGTAAATTTGCAACTAATTTTACACTTTTAATGTTATTAGTTTTTCTTTCATTTTTAATAAGTGCTTGTAAATCTATTTTTAACACATCTCCATTTATTATCTCAAAGTTATTATATAGTGAAAATCTATCTTGTAATATATTAATCATGTTCTTATCTAATTCTATACAGATTACTTTTTTAGACTTCTCTAATAATTCTTTTGTTAAAGTTCCTAATCCTGGGCCTATTTCTATTACTAAATCTTCTTTTGTTATTTCACTACTTTCTATAATTTGTTCCACTACTTTACTATTTATTAAAAAGTTTTGCCCTAAAGATTTATTAGCTTTTACATTATATTTCTTCAAAATAAACTCTGTCTCTTGTTTTAAATTATTCATAATTTTTCTTTTTCCTTCACACGATTTTATTACTTTATATTTTAATATATTTTTATTGATTTTTACAATAGTTTCGTATAAAATATATTAAAATAACAATAGTGACATGATTACAACTCTTTAAGCTTTTCATGTTACATATTTTGTTTTTGAAAACTCTGACGAGATTTTCTGTGAAATATATTTTTTATATAATAATAAAGGAGAATTCATGAAAAATAATAAAAGTTCAACATCAAATATAGTAAAAATGAAAACAAAATTCCAATCGCAAAACTTCCTTGTAACTAAAAAAATTAGAATATTATTAATTGTTAGTATTTTAATTTTTATAACTTTATTAACTAGATTAGGTTTTTTACAATTTGTACAAGGTAATTATCTAAAAGAACTTGCAAGTAAACAACAAATGATTAATCAAATTATTAGCCCTAAAAGAGGAAATATATATGATTCAACTGGAAAAGCTTTAGCAATTAGTGCTCAAGTTGATACAATTACAATAAATCCTCAAAAAATTAAATCTGATACAGATGAAAAAACAAAAGCTTTAAAGGAAAAAATTGCTAAAGGTCTTTCGGAAATATTTGAACTTAATTATGAAGAGACTTTAGCAAAAGTAAACAGTAAATTTCAAGTTGAGACAATTATTAAAAAAGTTGAACATGATAAAGTTGATGAATTAAAAAAATGGATGGAAGAAAACAAAATAAAAGTTGGAATTAATATAGATGAAGATACTAAAAGATATTATCCTTATAATAATGTTGCATCTAATGTTATTGGTTTTTGTGGGAATGATAATCAAGGTTTAAGTGGAATAGAATCTAAATGGAATTCTGCTCTTACAGGAACACCTGGAAAAATTGTTAGTTATAAAGGTAGTGACCAAAAAGAAATTCCAAATTCTGAGGAAAGGTATATTTCTGCTGAAAATGGAAATGACTTAACTCTTACAATTGATTTAAATATTCAAACTATTATAGAAAAATATTTAAAACAAGCTGTTGACGATAATTCTTGTACAAGAGGTGGAAATGCTATAGTTATGAATCCTAAAAATGGTGATATATTAGCAATGGCATGTTATCCAGATTACAATTTGAATACACCCTATACACCAAATTCTACCTTATCTAAAACATATGATTCACTACCTAAAGATGAAAAGGAAAGGTCTTTATTTAAGATGTGGGCTAATAAATCTGTTTCAGAAACCTATGAACCTGGCTCTACTTTTAAAATTATTACTGCTTCTGTAGCTATAGAAGAAAACATTACTACTACTGATAAATCTGATGATTTTTATTGTCAAGGTTCTGAAAAATTTGATGATGTTTCTAATAAAGTAATAGAAATTACTTGTTGGAGAGATATACCTCATGGTGTTCAAAGTTTAAGACAAGCTCTATGCAATTCTTGTAACCCTGCATTTATGCAACTTGGTAAAAGAATTGGTGCCCCTACTCTTTATAAATATTATGATGCTTTTGGTCTATTTAATTCTACAGATTCTGGTCTTTATGGTGAGCAAAGTAGTATCTTTCATACTCTAGATAAGGTTGGACCTGTTGAATTAGCTACAATGTCTTTTGGTCAAAGACTAAATATAACACCTCTTCAAATGATTACTGCAATTTCTTGCGTTGCAAATGATGGTATTTTGATGAAACCTAGAATTGTAAAACAGGTTACAAATACTGAAACTGATTCTGTAAGCGAAATCCCTACAGTTGAAGTTAGACAGGTTCTTTCAAAAAAAACTACAGATAGTGTAAAATCTATGATGGAATCTGTTGTTACTCAAGGAACTGGTAAACATGCAGCAGTTACTGGATATTCAATTGGTGGCAAAACTGGAACTTCTGAACCTATAGAGAGTAAAAAAGAGGAAGGTTTTGTAGCGTCTTATGTTGCAATTTCTCCTGTTGAAGATACACAGGTAGTTTTATTACTTACTTTATATGATCCTAAAGGAGATAGTTATCAAGGTGGACAAGTTGCAGGACCTGTTGTATCTCAAATGTTATCTGAAATTTTACCTTATTTGGGTATTCCTTCAAGTATTACTAGTTCTACAGAAGTAAATAAAGATTTAATTATAGTACCTGATATTAGAAAAAAGACTGTTGCTGAGGCTGAAAAAACTTTAAAAAATTCTG
This sequence comes from uncultured Clostridia bacterium, assembly GCA_948857205.1. Lineage (GTDB taxonomy): Bacteria > Bacillota > Clostridia > TANB77 > CAG-508 > CAG-269. The sequence continues at coordinate 6,695 of CAQPRV010000042.1, read as the reverse complement.
GATTTAATGTAAAAACTTATGTAAATGGTGATAGTAATATTATTCTTGTAGAAGATCAAATGCCAAAACCTGGTGTTTCTTTACCTAAAGATTCTATAATTATTCTTTATGGTAAGGGCAGCGATATTTCTACTTCTGTTACTGTTCCAGATTTGAAAGGTATGAGTTTGGCAGAAGCTACTACTACTTTAAAAAATAAGAATTTAAATATAAGTGTTGAGGGTGTTGGGAATGTAATTACTCAAGATTATGCTAAAGATGAAAAAGTTCCTGAAGGTACTATTATAAATGTTACTTTAAAACAGACCTTAAAAGATGCACACTAGTTGTTTTATGGGCTGATTATGATCAGTCCATTTTTTCATTTTTCCAATATTCATCTAATAAACTATCTAATTTTTTTATTTTTTCATACTTTTTTAGTATTTTGTTTATATAGTCCTTTTTGTTTCCTAACATATATATTATCCAAGCACTTTCTTTATTAAAGCTTGATACTATATTTTCATTAAACTTTGGTAATTCTATGACATGCATTTCATAGATCTCTATTTTTCCTTCTTTGTCTGGATTACTTTTTATTAATATTCTTTTATGATATTTTTTTGATTTAAAATATTTGAAATCTAATATATTTATTGTAATTGTCTTTTCTATTTTTGTATTATGCTTATGTTCTAACTGGTTTTTGTGAATTTGTGCATAATATATTAACATTTTATTTTTTATATAATATCCATCTATTATTTGAATCCCAATATTTATTTCTTTTTCTTTAGTTGTTTTTATTCTGACATCTGCTACTCCAAATTTTTCTTCTGATGGTAAATACTTTTCTTTACTTTTTAAATAGGGATTTAAATGTATTTCTTCTATTTTAATATTTAAAAAGGCTTCTATAAAATCTTTTATTATATCTAAATTTTTTTCTTGATTTAAAACTTTTCTTAGTACAAAGTTACTATTTGAAATAAAACTTCTATTCATTGATTAAAAAAATTATCCTCCTTGTATTGAAATTTAAATTATATAATTTCTTAAAGTATATTTGCTATTCCTATTGTTTGTCAATATTTTTTTTTATATTTTGACATTTTTCATCGCATTTTTCGACAAAAAAATCAGAAGGTATTACTATATTTTTATACCTTCTTTTCTTTCTAATATTTTTACTAATTGTTCTATACTTTCTTTTGGAGTAGATGCTCCTGCCATTATTCCTATTTTATTATACTTTTCAATTTCTTCATAATTTAATTCTTCAGGTGTTTCAATATGATATGCAATATTACAGTTTTTCTTAGATATTTCAAACAATTTATTAGTGTTTGAACTGTTTTTTCCACCTATTATAATCATACAATCAACGTTTTTTGATATTTCATCTGTTTCTTTTTGCCTTAGTTCTGTTGCTCTACATATTGTATTTTTTACTATAATTTTACTTTTTCCTAATCTTTCTTTTATTTTATTTTGTATATCAGTAAATTTTTTTACACTAAAAGTAGTTTGTGCTATAATTAAGGCTTTTTTTAGTTTGCTTTTTTCATAATTTTTAATTGCTTCTTCCAAGTCACTTTCTTCTTCTATAATAAAATAATTATTTCCACAGTAACTTATTGTACCTATAATTTCTGGATGATCATTTTTTCCACATAAAAATATAAAATAATCATTTTTAGCATATTTCCAAGCTATTTTATGAACCCTAGTAACTTTTGGACATGTAAAGTCTTTTATTTCTATTCCTTTTTTTTCTAATTTATGATAAATATAATTTGGAATTCCATGAGCTCTAATTATTAATTTAGAATTGGTATCGTCTATTTGATTATAATCATCAATAAATTCTACTCCCATTTTTTCTATTTTATCTATTACTTGTTTATTATGTGTTAATTCTCCTAAACAATAGATTTTACTTTTTTTACTATTTACTTCATTTATCGTACTTTCAACTGCTCTTTGGACTCCAAAACAAAAACCAGCAGTTTTTCCAAGTATTATTTCCATTAATCTATCTTCCTTTTATTTTTCTATCATATTTAATATCTCTTGCTTTAGTGTATTTACCATTTCTTCTTGACTTACTTTTTTTATTATTTCTCCTTTTTTAAATAGTAAACCTTCCTTTATTCCACCAGCAATCCCTATATCTGCTTGTCTTGCTTCCCCTGGTCCATTTACACTACATCCCATTACTGCAACTGTGATATTTGATTGTATTGTTTGTAAAAACTCTTCAATTTGTTTTGCTACTGGAATTAAGTCTATTTGTGTTCTTCCACATGTTGGACATGCTATTAAAGTTGGCGTTTCATTATAAAGTTTGCAGTCTTTTAATATTTCTTTAACTACTTTTATTTCTTTGATTGGATCATCTGAAAGTGAAACTCTAATTGTATCTCCTATTCCTTGTCTTAATAAATATCCTAGGCCTATACTAGATTTTATTGTACCACTAAATTCTGTTCCTGCTTCTGTTATCCCTAGATGTAATGGACAATTAAATTCTTTTGATGCCTTTTCATAACTTTCTATGCATAGGTCAATATCAGATGCTTTTAAGGATATCATGTAATCATGAAAATCTAGTTTTTCTAATATGTTTATATGTCTTCTAGCACTTTGAACCATTGCATTTGCAGTTGGTTTTCCATTTTTTTTCTCTAATAAGTCTTTTTCTAAGAAACCTCCATTTATTCCTATTCTGATTGGTACTTTTTTTTCTTTACATTTTTCTACAACTATTTTTACTCTTTCTTCTGAGCCTATGTTTCCTGGGTTGATTCTTACTTTATCAACTCCTGCTTCTAAGGCTTGTAAGGCTATTTTGTAATCATAGTGTATATCAGCTACAATTGGTATATTGATTTTACTTTTTATTTCTTTTATTGCTTTTGCATCTTCTAGGTCTAAACATGCAACTCTTATTATTTCACATCCCGCTTCTTGTAATTGTAGAGTTTGGTTTACTGTTGCTTCAACATCTTTTGTTTTTGTGTTACACATAGATTGTATTACTACTTTGTTTTGTCCTCCTATTGCTACGTTTCCTACCATTATTTGTTTTGTATTTTCTCTATCCATTTTTTATTCCTTTTTTATATTAATATTTACAGAACAAATCGTAAATCCTTAACTTTAACATAATTTTAACTTTTCTCTTTATCTTTCCATTAATTTGTTCATGTGTGAAATTCTCGCCAGAAGATTTCTGTACAATTAAGTTTTCTATAATATGAAAGTATGACTTTCTTATTATAGAAAATAAAAGTAGACTTATCTATTACTAGATGTCTACTTCTATTTTCTATTTATCTGCTATGTAGTAACCTACTCCTCTTTTTGTCATTAATATTTTTGGCATAGAAGTATCTCGTTCTATTTTTTCTCTTATTCTTCTTACTGTAACATCTACTGTTCTTATATCTCCATAGTATTCGTATCCCCATACCTTTTCTAGTAGTGTTTCTCTTGTTACTACTTGCTCTGGTTGAGATGCTAAGAATTTTAATACTTCAAATTCTCTTAGTGTTAAATCTATTATTTCTCCTCTTACTTTTACTTCGAATTTGTCTAAATCTAGTTGTAAGTCTCCTACAACTATTTTGTTTTCCTTTTGTTTAGCTTCTGTTGTTTGATTTATTGTTTGTATTTCGCTTACTACTTCTATTTTTCTTAAGTTTGCTTTTACTCTTGCTACTAATTCTCTTACACTAAATGGCTTTGTTATGTAATCGTCTGCTCCTAATTCTAATCCTAAAATTTTGTCAATTTCACTGTCTTTTGCTGTTAACATGATTATTGGTACATTTAATGAATTTTTTATTCTTTTACATACTGATAATCCATCTAGTTTTGGTAGCATTATATCTAATAAGATTAAGTCTGGCTTTTTTTCTAGTGCTACATCAATTGCAGTTATTCCATCACTTGCTTCTATTGTGTTGTATCCTTCTTTTTGTAAGTTGTATACTAATATGTCTACTATTGGTTGTTCGTCATCTACTATTAATATAGTTCTTGTGTCTCTTTCAATTTCATTATCCACAAAAATTCCGCCTTTCTATATTTAGCTTTATTTTTATATCTTAGTTATATCATAAATGCTTTTATTATACAAGTTTTTTGGCTAATTTTCTTTTTTATTTAGTTAAGGTTTATACTTAGGATAATTTTAATTCTAAATACCTTAACTTTATCTATTACTCTTATTTTATATCTTAGATATTTCTTAGTGTTACACTATAATTTAAATTATTTATTATTATTTTTAGCTTCTTTTATTTTTTCTAGTGCAGTTGCTAATTGATCTGGACATGATGTTCCTCTCCTTCCACATGGAATTCCTTTTAGTCTTTTTATTGCTTCATCTATTTTCATGCCTTGTATTAAGTTTGATACTCCTACTGTATTTCCTGCACATCCTCCTTGTATTGTTACTTTTTTTATAATTTCTCCCTCAATTTCTATTATCATTTCTTGAGAACATACTCTTTCACTTGGTGTAAATCTATATTCCATCTTCTTTTTTCTCCTTTCTTTTTTTATTTATTTTTCTTCTGTAGCTAATTTAATATGGACGTCTTCTAACTGTTCTTTTGATACTTTAGATGGTGCCCTCATTAATAGGTCTTTTGCTCTTTTGTTTTTTGGAAAGGCTATTATTTCTCTTATATTTTGTGAATCTGCTATTAACATTACTAGTCTATCAACTCCTGGGGCCGCTCCCGCATGTGGTGGTGTTCCATATTGAAAAGCATTAAATAATGCTCCAAATCTATCCTTTACATCTTCTTCCGTATATCCTGCTATTTCAAATGCTTTTACCATTATTTCTGGACTATGATTTCTTACTGCTCCTGATGCCATTTCATATCCATTACATACTAAATCATATTGATATGCTAATATTTCTAATGGATTTTTATTATTTAAAGCATCTAATCCTCCTTGTGGCATTGAAAATGGGTTATGACTAAAATCAATTGTTCCTTCATCTGATAATTCATACATTGGAAAGTCTACTATAAAACAAAATTTGTATACATCTTTTTCTATTAGGTCAAGTCTTTTTCCTAATTCTATTCTGACTAATCCTGCAATTTTTTGTGCCTTTTCATATTCATCTGCTATAAAGAAAATACTGTCTCCATTTTTTACGTTATATTTTTCTTGAAGTTTTACTTTTATTTCTTCTGTTATAAATTTAGAAATTCCTCCAGCTATTGTTCCTTCTTTTTCAACCTTAGCCCATGCTAAACCTTTTGCTCCTACTTCATCACTTGTTGCAAATTCTCCCATTTTATCAAAGAACTTTCTTCCTTGTTCTGCTCCATTATTTACTACTATAATCTTTATTGTTTTATTTTTAAAAGCATTAAATTCTGAATCTTTAAATAATTCTGTTACATCTTGTATTATCAAGGGATTTCTTAAATCTGGTTTGTCTATTCCATATTTCTCCATTGCTTCTTTATATGGAATTTTTATAAATGGTCCTTCATCTACTTTCCAATTAGTGTATTTTTTGAAAGTATATGGTATTACCTCTTCTATTACTTTAAATACATCTTCTTGTGTTGCAAAACTCATTTCAAAATCTAATTGGTAAAATTCTCCTGGCGCTCTATCTGCCCTTGGATCTTCATCTCTAAAACATGGTGCTATTTGATAGTATTTATTAAATCCTGATACCATTAGTAATTGTTTGAATTGTTGCGGTGCTTGTGGAAGTGCATAAAACTCCCCTGGGTTTAATCTACTTGGTACTAAATAGTCTCTTGCTCCTTCTGGAGATGAATTTGCTAAAATTGGTGTTTGTATTTCTGTAAAATTTAATTCATCCATTTTGTTTCTTAGGGTTTTTAAAATTTTAGATCTTAATAATATATTGTTGTGTAATTTTTCGTTTCTTAAATCTAGAAATCTATATTCTAGCCTTAAGTCTTCTCTTACTTCTTGGTCTGTATTTATTTCAAAGGGTAATATGTTCTTACATTTTCCTAAAACTTCTATTTTATTTGCTATTATTTCTATTTCTCCTGTTGATATTTTTGTATTTTTACTACTTCTTTCCACAACTTTTCCGTACTATGTGGATACAACTTTCTGTTGTTAATTGTTTTGCTTGTTCTTGAAGCTCTTCTTCATTTATTACTATTTGTGTTATACCAAATTCGTCTCTTAAGTCTATAAAGACCATTCCACCTAAGTTTCTAATTTTTTGTATCCATCCAGCTAATTCTACTTCTGTGTCTATATCTTTTATGTTTAATTCTCCACAGTTTTTTGTTCTATACATTTTTTTCCTCCATTTTCATTTTGCTTTATATAATAGCATATTTTTTATTAAATATCAATTATTTTATAACTTCAAGTTTCGACTTTTTATAAGTGAAGGTTATAATTCATTAAATAGATATTGTCCTAAGCTATATAAGCCCTACATATCTTCATTTTTTAGTGAGTATTTATTTTATATAAGGGAAAAAAATATCTAAAATATTTGTGAAAATTCGAATGCAACTGGAAAATATTTAGAAATTCTTTTCATATAAAATGAGGGATGTTCAAGGCAAAACTACACTATGGATAATAGTGTAGTTTTGAACGTGAAAGAGGCTCAGTTAGATGATTAGAATTTCTTAATATTTGTAAGGCAACCGAGAATTTGAATAAATATTTTAAAT
>CAQPRV010000041.1 GCA_948857205.1 uncultured Clostridia bacterium | reverse complement strand
ACAGATATAGGGACATTGCGCCCTTTTTTCATTTAATCACAAAAATAAAATCTAAACATTCAAAATTAGAGAAATTTCCAATACTAAAAATGGAAATATAAGGAAATAAATTTCTGAAAATTGGTACAAACGAAAAAATTCAAATTCATAAAACTTGTATTTTTTACAATTTCTGTTATAATATTAATGGTGATAAAAATGCAAAAAATACTAAGTCATATGAGGAAAGCAATAGAAGAATACAACATGATAGAAGAAAATGATAAAATTGCAATATGTTTATCTGGAGGAAAAGATTCTATAACTATGTTATATGCCTTCAAGGCTTTACAAAGATTCTATCCTAAAAAATTTGACATAATTGCAATAACAATAGATCCAGGCTTTGAATTTTTTAACAAAGAATTTTTAGAAAAAATATGTAAAAATATAGAAATACCACTATATATAGAAAAAAGTAATGCAAAAGAAATCGTATTTGATATAAGAAAAGAAAAAAATCCATGTTCCTTATGTGCAAATTTACGTAGAGGTGTTATAAACTCTATTGCAATAAGAGAAGGATGTAACAAAATTGCTCTAGGACATAATCAAGATGATGTATTAGAAACCTTTTTATTAAATTTATTTTATGCTGGTAATATAGGAACTTTCTCGCCAAAGAGTTACATGGATCGTTCTAAAATCACTTTAATAAGACCCTTAATTTACACTCCCGAAAAAGACACTAAAAGATTTATAAAAAATAATAACCTATCAGTCATGCCAAAAGTCTGTCCTATGGATGGTACATCTAAAAGAGAAGATATGAAACAACTTATTATCTCACTAACAAAAAATATTCCAAGAGTTCGTGCAAATCTATTTGGAGCAATTCAAAGAAATTTAGATACTTGGAAAATCTAATATAAAAAATTGCAACTCTTTTGATTTATATTGTAGAAATCGAGTAGAGAATAAATAATTATTTTATTTATTCCCTCTCACACCACCACATCGTGCCGTTCGGCAATGGGCGGTTCAATTTATACTGGTTGTGGCTTATATTTCCTCTTGCATATTTGGTTTAACAGTTTTTCCTTGTTCGCTTTTATATACTCATCTACTTCGTATACTGTTATTCCGTCTACTCCTGCTACTCCTTTGTTTGACTTTACTTTTTCATATGCTTGGTTAAGATTTTCTTTTGCTAAGATTTGTTCTAAATGTTCCATGCTTGTTTCTCTGGATTTACTTGATAAGATTACGTACATCTTTTGGGCTTTGACTTCATTGGTAGCCTTACCTTCTTATCAAGCCTTAGTATCAAGTTTTTGTTCATTGAGCCAAGATTTTGCTACACACTTCCTCTACGTCACACCTTACGATGGAACGCTTGTGTTTCACTATGTGGTTGGCGATGTATACCTCCACTACGGACTTTCACCGATTAATTAAACAACATGCCCGTCGCACCAAATGTAAAAAACCAAGTAAAAAATACTTGGTTTTTTATTATTTTACTATACTTGTCATAGCTTGTTTTAAAGCTTCTAATTTTTCTGTAGCATCTTTATGACTAGTACCTTTTACTCCCATATACAATTTTATTTTTGGCTCTGTACCTGAAGGTCTAACACAACACCAGCTATCCCTTTCTAATTCATAATACAACACATTTGATTCTGGTAATCCAGTTTTTGAAACTTCTCCTGTTTCCATATTTTTTACAATATCTTCCTTTATATCTTTAAAGGTTAAAACTTTGTACTCTCCTATCTTCTCAACTGGTGTATTTCTCATATTAGTCATCATATCTTTTATTTTTTGAGCACCTTCAGCTCCTTCCAAAACAATAGATACTTGTGTCTCTTTATAATATCCATATTTTCCATAAATATCGTTCATTGCATCCCATAGAGTTTTGCCTCTAGATTTATAATAACAAGCCGCTTCGCAAAGTGCCATAACTGCAGCTATTCCATCTTTATCTCTTGCATAGTCACCAATCAAACATCCATAACTTTCTTCAAAGCCAAATACATAAGTTCTATCTTTATTCTCATCAGCTTTTTTCATAATTGCACCTATGTTTTTAAAGCCTGTTAAAACTTCTATACATTCTAAATTATAGTTTTTAGAAATTGCCTTTGCTAATTCTGAAGATACTATTGTTGTTATAAACATTCCATCTTTTGGTAAAATTCCTTTTTCATGCATTTGTGAAATTCTATATTCTGCAATTAAAAGTGCTGACATATTACCAGTATATTCCATATATTTTCCAGTTTTAGCATCTTTAGCAAAAATTCCTAATCTATCTGCATCTGGATCAGTAGCCAATACAACATCTGCATCTTTTTGTTCTGCCAATTCTAAAGCTAGTTTGAAAGCCTTTTTGTCTTCTGGATTTGGATAACTTACTGTTGGAAAGTTTCCATCTGGCTCTTTTTGTTCTGGAACAACATATACATTTTCTAATCCTATTTCATTTAAAAGTCTTTCTGCAACTGTATTTCCTGTACCATGTAAAGGTGTATATACAACTTTCAGAGTCTTTCCTTGTTCTTTTACTATATCTGGATTTAATACTTTGCTTTTTAAAACTTCTAAGTATTTATTATCTATTTCTTCACATATTATATTAAATAGTCCTGACTTTTCTGCTTCTTCTCTAGTTGTTTCTTTTATCTCACTATATTTCTCTACTGCTCTTACTTTTGCAATTATGTCTTTATCTCTTGGTGCAACTATTTGAGATCCATCATCCCAATATACTTTGTATCCATTATATTTTGGAGGATTATGACTTGCTGTTATCATTATTCCAGCAGTACATCCTAAATTTCTAACTGTAAATGATAATTCTGGTACTGGCCTTAAATTTTCAAATAAATAAGTTTTTATTCCATTTGCATTTAATATTAATGCTGTTTGTAAACTGAACTCTTTTGACATTCTTCTTGAATCATAACTTATTGCTACACCTTTTTCTTGTGTTCCTTGTTCTATGATGTAATTTGCTAAACCTTGTGTTGCTTTTCCCACTGTATATTTATTCATTCTGTTTGTTCCAGCTCCTATTACACCACGTAATCCTGCTGTTCCAAATTCTAATTCTTGATAAAATCTGTCTTCAATTTCCTTTTCATCATCTTTAATTTCTAGTAATTCTTTTTTTGTTTCTTCATCAAATTCTGGACTTTCACACCATTTTTTGTATTCTTCTAAGTAATTCATAATATCACCCTTTCTTATTTAATATTATTTATCTAAATTATAATATTTCGTATATAATTCTTTAGCTGTACTTGGACAATCAACACCAGCACTATCTGCATTTTTTACTGGTGCAAATTCTTCTTCTCTTTTTACACGAAGTACTGCCATCTCATCAACTTCCCCAAAAGCATCAAATAGAAAGGCTTCAAATTTATAGGCATTAGGTGACGTTGGTTCTACTATTTTTCCTTCTTTATTTAAATATTTTGCTTTTTTATATGCAACATGATATGGAAGTGGTTTTGCTCCCATTCTTTCTACTGCTTCTATACTAAATAAATTACATAATATGTGTGATTCTCCATATAATAGTTCTCCATTTTCATCTGTTGCTTCTGCCATTTCATCTGTTATTTCTGAATATTCTATTACATTTGGTTTTCCATTTCTTTTACAAAATACTCCTACTTTTTCATGTGGATTTGCTTTTACTATTGATTTACATGCTACTGTTACTTTATTATCTATTGCAATTCCCATAAGAACAGGGTCTACCATTTTTACTAAGCAATTGTCAACTCCACCTATAAATACCCACTCTATTCCCATATGTTTCATTTGCTCTGTCATCTTACTTTTTACAAGTGATTCGTAAATACCTCCATGACCATCTGCTGCAAGTTTAATTAATCCATCTTCATTTATTAATATTTTTCCTTCTGTATCTATCATTGGTAATTCACCTTGTATAAAGAAAAATAAATTTTTATCTTTCTCATATCCAAAGTTTTTGTTTTTATTAAAAAACTCTATTGTTGATTCATTATTTTCTTTACTTGTCATTATAAACCATGGAATTGTAACTCCATATTTTTTTCCTTCTTCTTTTAAACTATCACACAATAATTCAAATAAAGATTTATGTGATTCTAGTCCAATATCATAAGTTCCTTTTGGGCCATCATGCCCTAGTCTTGTTCCTTGACCTCCTGCCATTGTTACTGCTGCAAGTTTTCTTTCTTTTATTGCTTGTTTACCTATGTTTTCATAATATTTATATTTATCGTTTAATTTAAATTTATCTAAATATTCTATTGGCTCTATTTTGTCTTCATTATTTTTTTCTTCTTTTTTTGTGCTTTTATATAAACTTTCTATTAGTGAAAAGTCTATATTATTTATTTGCTTTATTAACTCCTTTTTATGTGTTTCATCAAGTTTTTCATAATGTTCTAGTAAATGCTCCTGATTATATTTTTTTAGTTTCTTTCTTATTTCTATTAATTCATTTTCCATATCATCATTCCCTTCGCCTTTTATAGCTTAATAAATACAGATAATAATTATTATCTGTATTTATATTTATACACTATTTCTTTTTAATTATCAATACTTTAATTTTTTTTATACACTTTTTTCTCCAATTGTACTTATAAGGTTATTATATTTAATCATTATAGAATCTATTTTTTCTTTAGTTTTCTCTATATTATAGCAATCTATTATTTTAATATTTTTATTGTTAATTTGTTCTATTTCTTTATTCATTTTATTTATATATTCTTCTGTTCCTTTTATTAATATTTCCATCTCTACTTCTTTTTCTTCTTTTATTTTTTGTAATTTCTTTATATCATCTTTGTTCCAATTAATTTTTAGTATTTGTTTTTTCTTTTCTTCTTTTAAATTTATTTTTTCTACAAGTACTTTTATTGTTTCTTCTAAATTTTCTTCTGTTAATATTATTATTTTCTTTCCCTCTTCTATTTTCTTACTAATGTAAGGTAAACTAATCATCTCAAAGTGATAGTCACTTACATAAAATATACAACTTTTTTCTTTTGTCTTTTCATTTTTATTCATTTGAAAATCCGTCCTTTCATCCTTCTAATTTACGGAAATTAAGGTTTTCCCTTATTGCTTACTGGTAAATTTTACCATTTCTTTACAAATATGTCAATAATATTTCAAAGAAACTTATCGACATTATTCGCAAATTGTATAAATTTTTAAAATTGGTCAATACTTAAAGTAAATGAAAAAATTACAAAAAAAGTTTTTTGGAGGTAACTTATGAAAAAAATATTAAATTTATTTAAAAATCCCAAGGTAAAAATGGTAATTATTTTAAGCTTTTTACTCTTCTTATATACAACTATTTGTGCTTTATCTTATGGTCAAAATGTTTCTACAGATATAGCTAATAGTGTTTTTAGATTACATGTTCTTGCAAATAGTGATAGTAAGGAAGATCAAGCTTTAAAATTAAAAGTTCGTGATAGTTTGTTAAATTATATGAATGAAATTTGTGAAAATTGTAAATCTAAAGAAGATGCCATTATATTAGTAGAAAAAAATAAAGATTCTTTTAAACAAATTGCTTTAGATACTATAAGTACAGAGGGTTATTCTTATGATGTAAATATTAATATTGGTAATTTTGAGTTTCCTACAAAAAATTATGGCGATATATCTCTTCCCGCTGGTTTTTATGATGCTTTACGTGTGGAAATTGGAGAAGCAAAAGGACAAAATTGGTGGTGCGTAATGTTTCCTCCCCTATGTTTTGTTGATATTTCATCTGGTATAGTTCCTGATGAATCTAAAGAATTAATGGAAGATAATCTTACAGAAGAAGAATTTGCTCTTGTTTCTAAGGATTCTTCAAAAGATATTAAATTTAAATTTAAATTACTTGAATTTTTAGGTAATAATGGTTTGATTACCGCAAAAAAATAATTACAAAATAGTCCTTTTGTCCCTTAGAGTATATCAAATAATTTAAATATATATATTTGAATAAATTATATCAATAAAAAACCTTGAAAATACGTATGTAAATTCAAGATTTTTTATTTTTCTATAAGTATTTTTGGTTAATAATATAAAATTAAAACATATTTTTATATTACTATTTATTTTAAAGTATATAGAACAAATCTTTAATAAAATATTGCCAAAATTCTCCGTCCCTAGTGACAAATTAATTTTTTACAAATGAGCCAGTAGTTATGTTACCTAATACAACTGATCCATCTCCTCCATTGCCACCAATACTACCACTTCCTCCTGTTGCATGTATAGTACCTCTATTTGTTATGTTTTTATAAAAGATATTTATTGAACCTCCTCCAGAAGAACCTCCCGCTGCTCTCCCATCAGCTAATGTTCCAATGCTTCCATCTGCAGTTATTGTATTATTATTACAAAATGTATTAGCATAAATTATAATAAGTCCACCTGTCCCACCTGAGCCATCTCCATTTCCTGCACCATTATAATATCCAGCTTGTCCGTCCTCCAGAAGCTTTCTTTCCGTTTGCCACCTTTTCCTCCATCACTTTCACCAGGATTACCATAGGCCCAACCGATAACATCCTCCACCTCCAGAACCACCAGAATATGATGTTCCTTGGCTTCCTGAACCTGCATAATAATTAGCATTAGCAGGACTTGTATAAATACGTCCTGATCCGCCTCCGTCCAGTTCCTCTGCTTTCTATTGATACATTTCCAGCAGTACAACCATTTTTATAATGACTACCACTTCCAGCTCCTCCATATGCTGGAACATATTCTAGTGTTTCATTTGGATTTTTCCACAAATATAAACTTTGTCCTGCCGTTTTATATGTTCCTCTTCCACTTTGAGTTATTGTTCCATTATTTGTAAATGTACCTGTACAACATATAAAAATTCCTTTTACTTTTGTTGCTATTCCTGTTGCATCTTCTATATTGTAAGAACTGGCTGCTGTTATTGTTACTCCTGAATTAATAGTAAGATTTCCATCACATTTTAAAACTGCCATTTTACTCATTTCTGCTGTTCCTAAATTCATATTTTTAGTGATTGTATATGTATTTGTACTTTGATTATAAGTACCATAATTTGATATATTACTTTGATCTAAATATAATATTTCAAATGTATAAGATGGTATACCATTTATTGGCCTTACATATGCTTGATTACTTGATTTAATAGCATCACTTGCCATAAATTGCAGTATTCCTTCTTCTGGTTTAGTTCTTATTTGTTTAATAGTTGTATCTTTATTTCCATTTGAATCTTCTGCTATTACTTTAATTTCATTATCATAATATGGTGTCAATCCAGTAAATTTATATGTACTTTGTTTAGTTGTCTGTTTTAGCACATTTCCTAAATAATATTTATATGTTACATCTGGCCCAAATTTAATCGTTTTTGCTGATATAGTTAATTCTTTTATCCCTATTTCGGTTGGATAAAAATTTACACTTGGTATTACTTGTACTACTTTCAATTTTATATTAGTTCCACTAAATTTTAAATATACTGCTCCTTCTGGTATAGTTAATATAGTTCCATTTCTTTGACTCTGTGTTGAATTATTTATTATTTTACTTCTATCTATATAAGTTGATTTATCCTCTTTAGTCCATCTTACAGTAACTTTATTAGATAATATCTTAATTTTGAAGCCTTCCATTTCATTATCTATCTTTATGTATCCACTTTTCTCTACATATGTTTCTTCATTATTATCATATGCTAAAGGACCTATTGCATCTTCTGCTAATACTACTTTTGGTATATTTACTCGTTTCTCTAATGTTATTACATTTTTATATTCTTCTTTTATTGGTATTTTTTTTCCTATTACTTCATTTACATTAATTGTTTTTATTTCTCCAGTATATTCATGCCATGTCTTTTTATTATCTAAACTATACATGGTTTTATATCCTTCTGTTATATCCATTGTTATTATCTGTTGTAAAACTACCCCTTGCGTAGTTATTGTAGCATATTTCTCTTCGTTTATATTTATTTTTGGAAGCATGTCTTTGTCTACTATTATTATAAATTCTACCTCTTGGCTATCATTTGCTTTTGCTATAAATTTATATTCTTTTCTATTTTCTAATTGATAATCTATTGCTAATATCTTTGTTTGTTTTTGGAGTTTTATTTCGTTTCCATCTGGATATACAATATATTCCAAGTTATTTATATTACTTACAAACTTTAATGTTATATAAATAGTATTTCCTTCTATTTTTACTATATTTACTTGTTTTTCTATCTTCTGTTCTAGTTTTTCTATTTGTAAATTATGTTCTATTACATTTCTTTGCTTAACTTTATTTTTTTGTATAATAAAAGTTACTAATAAAATTAATATTATAATTATAATACATATTAATATTTTATTTGTCTTTCCAAAACATTTTTTCCCTATTAATTTGCTTTTTTCTTTCATTTACTTTCCACCCTTTGTACACTGTTTTAAAATAATATCTTTTTTATATTACACTTATGTTATATTTCATTATAATTGTTTATAATACATTCATAACAAATTAACACTACGTTGTAAATATTATTATTGTAAACTTTTTATTATATTCTAAGAATAACTAAGAAACTCTCTATAGGTTCAGTAAAAATAAATAAAGTATAGAATAAACTTTTATAATTAAAATTAGCCTAGATATGGACATTAACCAAAAAAAGTTACAGTTCAGTATATAGCTATTGAACTAAGTTATCTAAGCTTTCAAATCTTGATTTTTTAGTAAGTATTTATTTTATATAAGGGAAAAAAATATCTAAAATATTTATGAAAATTCGAATGCAACTGGAAAATATTTAGAAATTCTAATTATCTAACCTAAAAATCAAGATTTGTAGTACTTAGGTATTAGAAAAATAGCCATATACTGAACTGTAAACAAAAAAAAACTAAAATTTTAATTGATTAAATAAAAATTATTGCATTACTTATTAACTTATGTTATATTTTATAAATAAAAGAGTGTTATATTACACTCTATTTTAAAATGTAAAAAATAATTTAATATAAATGGGGGTAATTTAATTGGAAAAATTAGTAGTAACAGGACCCACATCATTAAAAGGAGACGTACTAATTGGTGGTGCAAAAAATGCAGCAGTAGCAATATTACCAGCTACTCTTTTAATAGATGGAGAATGTACCATTGAAAACTTACCAAATATAAGTGATATAAAAATATCATGTGAAATACTAGAAAAACTTGGAGCAAAAATAACATGGATAGACAAAAATACAATAAAAATAGATACCAGACATATTACTACTACAAAAGCACCATTAGACTTAACAAGTAAGTTTAGAGCTTCATATTACATAATTGGAGCAATGTTAAGCAGAATGGGAGAAATTGAAGTTGGTATGCCAGGCGGATGTAAATTAGGAGCAAGACCAATTGACCAACACATAAAAGGATTTGAACTATTAGGAGCAGAAGTAACTGTTGAAAAAGGAACAATCTATGCAAAATCAAAAGAATTAGTTGGATGTCCTGTTTATATGGACATTGTATCAGTTGGTGCAACAATAAATGTAATGTTATCAGCAGTACTAGCTAAAGGAACAACCATTATAGACAATGCAGCAAAAGAACCACATATTGTAGATGTAGCTAACTTTTTAAATACAATGGGGGCAGACATAAGAGGTGCTGGAACAGATGTAATAAAAATAAATGGTGTTGAAAAATTACATGGTAATGCAACTTATTCTGTAGTACCAGATCAAATAGAAGCAGGAACATTTATGCTTGCAGCAGTTGCAACACAAGGCAACGTAACCTTAAAAAACTGTATAACAAAACACTTAGAATCAATAACTGCTAAAATAATAGAAATTGGTGGAAATGTTGAAGATAATGGAGATAGCATAAGAGTATGGTGTGATAAAAGACCTCGTAAAGCAAATATAAAAACCTTACCATATCCCGGATTTCCAACAGATTTACAACCTCAAATGGGAATAGTATTATCTCTAGCAGATGGTACAAGTATTATAAATGAAAGTATATGGGAATCAAGATTTCAATATACAGAAGAATTAAATAAAATGGGAGCAAAAATTACAGCGCAAGGCAAAACAGCAGTTTTTGAAGGTGTAGAAAATTTATATGGTGCACCTGTATACTCTTCTGATTTAAGAGCTGGAGCAGCCTTAGTTATTGCTGGAACTGTAGCACATGGTACAACTGAAATATTTAATTTAGAACATATTGATAGAGGTTATGAAAATATAGAAGAAAAATTCAGAAAAATTGGTGCTAATATACAAAGAATAAAGGAATAAAACACTAAAGGAAGAAAATAAAATGTTAAATTTTTGTAGTTTATATAGTGGGAGCAGTGGAAACAGTCTATTTGTCGAAACAGAAAATGCCAAAATATTAATAGATGCAGGTGTTAGTTCAAAAAAAATTGAAAATGCATTAAACGATATTAATATTGATCCATATACTTTAGATGGAATCTTAGTTACACATGAGCATTCTGATCATGTTCAGGGTTTAGGTACCTTTTCTAAAAAATTCGATTTACCTGTTTTCGTTAATCAAGAAACCCTTGATGCTATGCCAAAACAAAGAGACAAAATTAAAGAAGAAAATTTAAAAAAATTTAAAATAACAGATTACTTTGAAATAGGAGATTTAAAAATCACTCCTTTTTCAATACCACATGATGCTGCAAATCCTTGTGGATTTAATATCTCTAATGGAGAAAAAAAATTAAGTATTGCAACAGATATTGGGCATATGACAAATGATATTCTAAAATGCTTAGAAGAAAGCTCTTTTGTCATGTTAGAATCTAATTATGACCCTGAAGTATTAAAATGTTCGTCTTATCCATATTTACTTAAATCAAGAATTGCAGGTCCAAAGGGGCATTTATCAAATCAACTAGCTGGAAAAACAATTTCTCATCTATTAAAATCTGGTTTAAAAAATGCAATGCTTGGTCATTTAAGTAAAGAAAGCAATTTTCCAGAGCTTGCTTATCAAACAGTTGTAGATGAGTTAATATTAAATGATTATAATGAAAATTCATTATCTCTTAGTGTTGCTTCAAGAGATTTACATAGTAAAGTTATAGAAGTATAATTAAGGATTATAAAGTATATGTTAACTATTGAGATTATTTGTATTGGAAAAATAAAAGAAAAATATTTACAAGAAGCAATGTCTGAATATTGTAAACGTTTATCTAAATATTGTAAATTAAATATTACTGAATTAGCTGATGAAAAAATACCTGATAAAGTAAATGACAACTTATCTAATCAAATTAAAGAAAAGGAATGTTCTAAGATATTGAGCCATATAAGAAAAGATAGTTTTATTATTGCTTTAGATTTAAAAGGCACTCAATTTTCTTCAGAAAATTTTTCTAAAAAAATTGATGAGATTTCTATGGAAAATAGTCATATTACCTTTATTATTGGTGGCTCTCTTGGATTAACTAGTAATTTATTAAGCTCTTGTAATTTAAAAATTTCTTTTTCTAAAATGACTTTTCCCCATCAGCTTTTTAGAGTCCTTTTGCTTGAACAGATTTTTAGGGCCTTTAAAATATCTAATGGAGAAACTTATCATAAATAATATTTTGTTTAATTTATTTGGTATTGTAGAGAAAATAAAAGAATATAAAGATTAAAATTAATAGGGGCAATAAAAAGAAAATTAATCTCGAATATTTTATTAGGGGGGATTATTTTCTCTACAAAATTAAAAACTTATTTGAATTAATTTGATATTAATTTTTCTAATTTTTTTGAAATTATTTTGATTATAATTTTTTTTACGATTAAAAAAATCGAAATAAATGTTATTATTTGTCTAATCATAATTTGTCCTTTTTAGAATTTTGTTTATTATATGATAGCTATAAATAAATGTCAAGAAAAACTTTATGACAAAATTCGACAAACCATTACACTTGTTAATATTCCAACAACATCTCCAACTAAAGCTGCTAATAAAATTCCTCTAGTCTTTTTAACCTTAACACAACTAGTATAAATAGCAATTGTATATAAAGTAGTTTCTGTTGATCCCATTATTACAGAAGCCATTATTCCTAATGGACTATCAACACCACAATTTTTCATAATATCTGTTGCAACAGCTATTGAACTACTTCCTGAAATTGGTCGTAACATAGCAAGTGGCATTAATTCACTTGGGAAATTAATTACATTTAAAATTGGTGTCAAGAAATAAATAATCATATCTAAAATACCAGAACTTCTTAAAGCTCCAATTGCAACAAATAGCCCAATTAAAGTAGGAAAAATTCCTAAGGTTATTTCTAAACCTTCTTTTGCTCCATCTAAAAAAGTATCAAAAACCTTATTTTTTTCTTTTAATCCATATACAACAATTAATAAAATCATTAATGGCATTGCAACATTAGAAATATAGCTAATAATTTGCATTAGAATTTCCTCCTTCTAGTAAATTTTATTAAAATTTTTGTTGCTATAATCCCGAGCAGTTGCAGCACATATTGTTGCTATCCACACAGGAAATACAATACTAGTAGGATTATTTGAACCTAAGGAATTTCTAATTGCAATTACAGTTGTTGGTATAATTTGAATAGAAGCTGTATTAATAACAATAAACATCATCATACTATCTGATAATTTATCTTTATCTTTATTTTCTGTTTGCATGCTTTTCATAGCCTTTAATCCTAAGGGAGTTGCGGCATTTCCTAATCCTAATAGATTAGCTATCATATTCATTGAAATTTCTTTTTGAATTTTATTATCATTTTTTAAATCTGGAAATAAAAATTTAATTATTGGCTTTAAAAATTTCGACAATATATCAATTACTGTAGTCTTACTAGCAATTTGCATTACTCCATTCCATAAA
This sequence comes from uncultured Clostridia bacterium, assembly GCA_948857205.1. Classification (GTDB taxonomy): domain Bacteria; phylum Bacillota; class Clostridia; order TANB77; family CAG-508; genus CAG-269. Next base: position 87,232 of record CAQPRV010000041.1, on the reverse strand, counting down.
CAAATAGTTCCTAACAAACTTAAAGTTAATTTTATTGCATCTTCTGTACTTTGAAATATAGAAGAATTTAATGCATCTAAATTTCCTGAAAAAATTGCATAAGAAAATGATATTATTATAAAAATTGGCCAAACTATATTTAACAAAATAATCACCTAAAACATATTATTCTATTTTACATTTTTTTATTCATTTAATTGACCAACTATTTTATTTATGATATAGTAGACATGCAAGGATTGTAAAAAAATAACTTTTAAGGAGGAAATTATGAAATCAACTGGTATAATAAGAAGAGTAGATGAACTTGGAAGAGTTGTTATCCCCATAGAATTAAGAAATCAATTTAATATAGTCGAAAAAGACCCTATAGAAATATATGTGGAGGGATCTTCAATAATATTAAAAAAGTTTGAGCCTAATTGTATTTTTTGTGGAAGTAATAAAAACCTTTTAGAATATAGTGACAAACTTATTTGTAAAAACTGTTCAGAAAAAATCGCTGAATTAAAATTAGAAGAAGAATAAAAAGCAAAATTATCTTCAACATAAAGTTCTCTAACTAATATAAATTTATAAGGCTAAAAAATCTTTGAATTTACTTATGTATTTTCAAAGATTTTTTTATATAATACAATACCTTTCTTTTTCTATAGATCTATTTTTTCATTATTAAATAAATCCTTTTCTAACCATAAAAATTACAATTAAGTGAGAACATCTAAATTATAAAAAGACTACTCTAACAATATTAATTGATTTTAAATATGACCAAAATAGCTTTAAATTACACCTTTAATCTAATATTTTCTATATAAATTCCTTATAAATCTCATTTTTATTAACCTTCCTATCTTTAGCAATTTTCTTAATAATATCTTTTTTAGAAAAACCTTGACTTTCATATAAAGCATAATGTTCCTTTAAAGACATTTCGTTAAACTTTGTAGAAGCATCAACTTTTTCACACTTATCTATAATTAAAATAATCTCACCTTTAATATCTTCTACTAATTCACTAAGCTCCTTAACTGTACCTCTAACAAATTCTTCATGAACCTTTGTTAACTCCCTTGCCATTACAAGTTGTCTATCACCTAAAATCTCTGACAATTCTTTAATTGTAGAACTAATTTTATGAGGTGCCTCATATAATATTAAAGTTTTATTTGTATTTTTTATCTCTTCCAATTTCTCTTTTCTATTTTTCTTATTTAATGGCAAAAATCCCAAAAAAGTAAATTCTTTAGTATCTAAACCTGAACATACTAAGCCATTAATTAAAGCACAAGCACCAGGAATAGGCACTATCTTTATATCTTCTTTAATACAATTCTTAATAACTTGTTCACCTGGATCGGAAATACCAGGTGTACCCGCATCTGAAATTAAAGCTATATTTTTTCCTGATTTTAACTCTCTAATCAATAACTCTGTTTTGATATCTTCATTATGTCTATGATAACTAATTAAAGGCTTAGAAATTTCAAAATGATTTAAAAGTTTTAAGGAATGCCTAGTGTCTTCTGTTGCAATTAAATCAACTTCCTTTAAAATTCTTATTGCTCTTAAAGTTATATCCTCTAAATTTCCTATTGGAGTAGCAATTATATATAAAACTCCATATTCTTGATTATCTACTTTATCCACATTAACCATATATCTTTTATCTCCTATTTATTATAAATTTTCTTAATTTCATCAGTATATTCTCCATTTTCCTTATAAATATATAAATTTTCTTGTACTGTCAAAAATGGTTTTGCAAATTTAACTCCCTTAATTAATACTAATTTAGGTTCTTTATGTATACTAGAAAATACAAACCTTAAAACTTTTGGCTCTATTTTATATCTTCTCATTAAATTTAAGATATCAACCAATCTCTCTGGTCTATGTACCATATAAAATTCACCTTTATCCTTTAATAAATCTTTTGAAACCTTTATAAAATCTTCCAAATTAGCAGTTATCTCATGTCTTGAAATTATCTTTTTTTCATTGTCATTAATTAAACCTGTACTTTTCTTCTTATAAGGTGGGTTTGTAACTATTACATCAAAGGAATTCTTATTTAAAATTTTATTTACATCTAATATATTATGATTTAAAATTTTAAATTTACCTTCTAAGTTATTTAGTAGAATGCTTCTTTGTGCCATTTCATAAACTTCCTTTTGAACTTCTATACCAATTATCTCTTTCAACTTAGTTTTTCCACATAAAAGTATCGAAATAATTCCTGTTCCAGTACCTAAATCTGCAACTCTTACATCCTCCTTAAGATTTTTTGCAAAATCAGATAACAATATGCTATCAATTCCAAAACAAAATCCCTTTTTATTTTGAATAATCTTTAAATCTTTAAACTCTAAATCATCTATTACTTCATTTTCTTTTAACTCAATATCCATTATATAATCCTTTTAATTAAATTTAATGTAACATATTTTTTAATTAATACATATTATATAACAATTATCAAAATATTGCCATTCGGGACGGAGAATTTTGGCAATTTCTTATCAAAACGAACGGAGAGATATGTAAAGGTGTCAAAATTCTCCGTCCCCAGTGGCAAAATAGGATGTGATTTTATGGAACAACTTAATAGAGGAGATAAAAAATCCCCTCCTAAAAAGTCTTTTGATTTTAAATTATATAAAAAAAATACAGTTAAGTCTTTGAACGAAGTTGAACATTTTTTAGGAAATCTAAAGAATATTTCTAAAGTAATTAAAATTAAGAAAATACTTAAATAATTATTTTACTCTTTTATATACTTCTTTAAACTCATCACTTTGGTTACCATTTATTAGTATTTTGATTTGGTTCACTTCTGTTAATTCTGTCATTGAATTAACAATACAGTTAATTAATGTATCTTTAGATTTTTCATTTGTTTTATCATAATTTAAAAATTCCGATGATAAGTCAAGTGTTAAACAATCATTTTCCATAAAGGTTTTTAGCACTTTTGTTCCATCTGGGACAATTTTCTCTTCTTTATCACTTTTTGGTCCTTCAATTAATAGTTGCATTATTTTTTCATATGGATTGTTTATTAATTCTTTTATATCAATTAATCTTGCTTCTGGCATTAATTCTTTTGTTTCTTTTGCTGGAAAGTATAAACTTATAATTGTTTGTCTTGCTTGTTCTTCTGTTATTTCTTCTTCTGGTGTATATTCATCATTTATTGCCTGATTTTTCTCTTCTGTCTTATCTTTTGCGTATTTTATTCCAAAGTACCCTCCAACTATAACTACTATTAATAAAATTGCAAATATTACTATTATTTTCTTATTTTTCATAGCATCCTCCTTAATAATTATTTTATTATCAATTCTATTATTTGTTTGTCCAAAATAGAACTTCAATTTATAAAATTCCTATATCTTCCTTCCTAGTATTTTCCATTTGACAAAATGCTGATTTCCATATAAAATTAAGGTGATACAAGCAGTTTGCATTAATTAAACTATAAACTCATAATTTTTACCTTTTGTTATTTTAAAAATAAGTTATGCAAGGTTGCTAATACATAGATGTATAAAAAAGGAGATCTTGACATGGATAATATATTACACATCGGATTAGATGTTGGTTCAACAACAGTTAAAATAGTTGTAATGGATAATAATAAAAATACTATATATAAAGATTATCAAAGGCATTTCTCTGATACTAAAAATACAGTTTGTAAAGTTCTAGAAACTTTGCTTGCTAAATATCCACTAAATACCTATACAATATCACTTACAGGATCTGGAGCTATGTCAGCTGCAAAGTTTTTAGGAATAAGTTTTATTCAAGAAGTAGTATCTTGTAAAAGAGCAGTTGAAAAATACATACCAAAAACAGATGTAGTTATAGAATTAGGTGGAGAAGATGCAAAAATTATTTATTTTGATCAATCTATAGAGCAACGTATGAATGGTACTTGTGCTGGAGGTACAGGAGCGTTTTTAGACCAAATGGCATCATTACTACATACAGACACTGCTGGTCTAAATGAACTTGCAAAAGGTTTTAATACAATATACCCAATTGCATCACGTTGTGGAGTATTTGCAAAAACTGATATTCAGCCCTTAATTAATGAAGGAGCTGCAAAAGAAGATATTGCAGCATCAATCTTTCAAGCAGTAGTAAATCAAACCATAAGTGGTTTAGCTTGTGGTAGGCCAATTAGAGGAAATGTCGCCTTTCTTGGTGGACCTCTAAACTATCTATCTGAATTAAGAACTAGATTTATAGAAACCTTAAACTTAAAAGATGAAGAAATAATTGTACCAGAAGAAGCACATCTATTAGTAGCAAAAGGTGCTGCCTTAGACTCTATAAATTCTGAAACTATAACCCCAAAGGAATTAGAAGAAAAAATAGAAAACTTAAAAAATTCACATGACAATACAACACAACCCCTTGACCCATTATTTATAAATAAAGAAAGCTATGAAGCCTTCAAAAATAGACACGAAAAAAATAAAGTAACAAGAAAAGAATTATCAAGTTATGAAGGTGACTGTTATATAGGTATAGATGCTGGTTCTACAACAACAAAACTAGTTTTAATAGACAAAGAAGGAAATTTATTATATTCGTTATATGGAAGTAATGAAGGAAAACCACTAAAAAGTGTTATAAATATGTTAAAAAAACTATATTCTATACTACCTGAGAAAGCGATATTACGTTATAGTGGCGTAACAGGCTATGGAGAAAAATTAATTCAAACAGCCTTAAATGTAGATTTAAATGAAATAGAAACAATAGCACATTATACTGCGGCAAAACAATTTGAGCCTAAAGTTACAAGTATTGTTGACATAGGTGGACAAGACATGAAATATATAAAAATGAAAAATGGCTCAATAGACAATATAATGTTAAATGAAGCATGTTCTTCTGGATGTGGTTCTTTTATAGAAACCTTTGCCAAAAGTCTAAATATAGAAATTTCAGAATTTGTACAAGAAGCAATAAAATCAAAACGACCTGTAGATTTAGGTTCAAGGTGTACTGTATTCATGAATTCTAAAATAAAACAAGCACAAAAGGAAGGCTATTCAGTAGGAGATATTTCAAGTGGATTATCCTATTCAGTAATAAAAAATGCTATACAAAAAGTTATGAAAGTAAGAGATGTAGAAACTCTTGGAAAACATATAGTTGTACAGGGTGGAACCTTTTACAATGATGCAGTCTTAAGAGCCTTTGAACTAATTGTTGGAAAAAATGTTGTAAGGCCAGATATTGCTGGACTTATGGGAGCTTATGGAATGGCTTTACTTTCTAAAGAGCAATACGAAGCAAACTTAGATATGGAATATCGTTCAAGCATATTAAAATTAGAAGAATTAGATAACTTAGAAATAAAAGTAACACATGCTCGTTGTAATAAATGCGAAAATCACTGCAAGCTAACAATAAATACTTTTAGTAATGGTCAAAAACATATATCTGGAAATAGATGTGAAAAAGGTGCTGGAATTGTAAATAATACAACTAAATTACCAAATTTAGTACAATACAAATATGACAGAATCTTTAATTATAAACCTTTAGAAGAACAATATTCTATAAGAGGAACTATTGGAATTCCTAGAGTATTAAATATGTATGAAGACTATCCATTTTGGTTTACCTTTCTAACTTCTTTAGGTTTTAGAGTTATACTATCAGAAAAAAGCACACGAAAAACTTATGAAAAAGGTATGGAATCAATGCCTTCAGAATCAGTGTGTTATCCTGCAAAATTATCACATGGTCATATAGAAAGTTTAATAGAACAAGGAATAAAAACCATATTTTATCCTTGTATGCCCTATTCTAGAAAAGAATATGAAAAAGCAGACAATAACTACAATTGTCCTATTGTCATTTCATATTCAGAAGTATTAAAAAATAATGTAGAAAATCTAAAAAGAGATGATATAAAATTCATAAATCCATTCTTACCTTTTGACAAAAAAAATCTTGTAAAAAAGGTATTAGAACTTGATGAGTTTAAAGAATATAATTTTACAAAAACTGAATTAAATGATGCAGTTGAAAAAGCGGAATTAGAATATCAAAAATGTAAAAAAGACATTAGAGACAAAGGTCTTGAAACTGTAAGATACCTTGAAGAAAATAACTTAAAAGGGATAGTATTAGCTGGTCGTCCATATCATATAGATCCAGAAATTAACCACGGAATTGACACACTTATAACTTCTCTAGGACTTTGTGTATTAACAGAAGATAGTGTTTCTGATAAAACAGAAGCAAAACGACCTTTAAGAGTTGTTGACCAGTGGGTATTCCATGCTAGACTGTATGCCGCTGCTGATTTTGTAGGAAAACATGATAATTTAGAACTAGTCCAATTAAATTCTTTTGGATGTGGTGTAGATGCAGTAACAACAGATCAAGTTGAAGAAATCCTATCTAGTTATAATAAAATGTACACTTTAATAAAAATAGATGAAGTAAATAACTTAGGAGCTATAAGAATACGTATACGTTCCTTACTAGCTAGTATGAAAAAACGTGAAACAGAAAAAATAGAAAACGCAACAGGTAATTATGGACTAGAGAGAAAACCTTTTACAAAAGAAATGCGAAAAGACTACACCATCTTATGTCCTCAAATGGCACCTATACATTTCGAATTAATTGAAACGGCTGTTAGATCTTGTGGATACAACGTAGAATTATTAAGAAAATGTACATCAAAAACAGTTGAAACAGGTTTAAAATATGTTAATAATGATGCATGTTATCCATCAATATTAGTAACTGGACAAATGATAGAAGCTTTACAATCTGGAAAATATGATATAAATAAAACTGCCTTAATAATGTCACAAACAGGTGGTGGATGTAGAGCTACAAATTATATAGGCTTTATTAGAAAAGCTCTTAAAGACGCTGGTTTTGAAAATGTACCTGTAATATCTTTCAACTTAGTTGGAATGGAAAAAATGTCTGGATTCAAACTAACTGTTCCAATGATTGATAAATTAATAAAAGTTGTTGTATATGCAGACTTATTACAAAAAATGCTAACTAAAAATAGAGCATATGAAGTACACAAAGGTGAAACTCAAAAATTATTTGACACTTGGATGTTAAAATGTAAGAAACTACTTGAAAAATCATCAAATAAAGAGTTCAAAAAAAGCATTTATGATATAGTAAACGATTTTGAAAAAATAGAACTTGACACATCTATTGAAAAGCCAAAAGTTGGAATTGTTGGAGAAGTCTTAATAAAATATCATCCTTTTGGTAATAATCAAGTTGCAAACCTTTTAGAACAAGAAGGTGCAGAAGTCATCTTACCAGATTTTATGGGATTTATAAAATTTATGGCAACACACAAAATCACCTTTAACAATTTATTAAATACAAATAAAACCTCTTCAAAAGTAAGCAAAATGGCTATTAAAATAATTGATATTCTTGAAAAAGATTTAAAACTAGCTTTAGCAAGTTCTAAAAAGAATTATTTGCCTCCTTGTGATATATGGCATTTAGAAGATAAGGTTAAAGATGTATTATCTATTGGAAATCAAACTGGTGAAGGATGGTTTTTAACTGCCGAAATGATTGAATATATTGAACATGATATTCCTAATATTGTTTGTGTACAACCTTTTGCTTGTTTACCAAATCATGTTGTTGGTAAAGGTGTTATAAAAACTATTAGAGAAAAATATCCAGAAGCAAATATATCTCCTGTAGATTATGACCCTGGAGCAAGTGAAGCTAACCAAACTAATAGAATTAAGTTATTAATGACTGTTGCAAAAGATAATTTAAAAATGAAACAAAAACACAAAAATGCAATTGATTTAGAAAATGCCAATGCCAACAGGGACGGAGAATTTTGGCAATCTTCATCATTAAATTTAAAGTAGTGCCAACGGGGACGGAGAACTTTGGCAATTTTCATTATTAAATTTAAATATTAAAAAGTTCAAATTATTTATTTTTGGGCAACTATTGGATAATTATATTAATATTAAATTAATGGAAGCATTGGATGTAACTTCTAAAAAATGCTGAGAAAGAGTTTTTCAAACTCTTTTTTAGTATGTCTATGTAAAAAATAGGAAAAATAGATTTTTCCTTTGAGAGTTGCTCACGCAACTCTTTTTCTGTTATAATCTTATTTAGAGGAAAATATGGAAAGTATAGAAACTATTAACCAAAATGATTTCTTAGAATTTTATAATTCTAGATCCTATAACGCTAACTATTTTAATAAAGATGGCTCTCTAAATAAAAATTATAATTCTTTTAAAACTACTGGTATTATTGCTTCTATTTTTGAAGACCATTGGGACTTTACTTATAAAATTAACAAATTAGATATTGATAAATTTCGTCCTAATGCTGATAAGGAAATTCATAAAACTATTGATTGCTTTAATAAAAACTTAGGTTGTTCTCTTTATGAATGTTCTAACTGCCACAATATTATTTTTGTTGGTCATACTTGTAAATCTCGTTTTTGTTCTTCTTGCGGTTATAAATATAAAAATAATAGAGTTGAATCTATCATGCAAACTGCTTATAACTGTAATCATAGACAAATCGTTTTTACTATTCCTGAACAACTTAGAAATTATTTTTTCTATCCTTTTGAAAATAGAATTAATATTTTATTTAAAGCTGTTAGAAATACTATTTACTCTATTCTTAATGACTCTTTTAAGAGAAATAAGAAAGGCGTTCTAAAAAAATATTCTTCTAGAGTTAAATATTCTTCTGGTTTCTTTGCTTTTCTCCATACTTTTGGTAGAGATTTAAAATGGAACTCTCATATTCATATACTCATTGCTGAACTTAAATTAGGTAATAACGGTTCTTGCATAGATTAGAAGTTCTTTGATTATGTTGCTCTTTCTAAACGTTTCCAAAATATTCTTTTAAAACTTCTATCTAAAACATTGGGAAAATCTTTTTCTAAAATGAAATCTTTTTTATACTATAATTATCCTAATGGTTTCTATGTTTATGCTGAACCTAAAGAGTTTAAAGATATTAAGTCTGGCGTTGAATATGTTACTCGTTATTGTGGTAGAGTTCCTATTAGTGAAAATAGAATTGTTAACTATGATGGCTCTACTGTTACATTTTCTTATATTGGACATAATGATAATAAATATCACGAAATATCTCTTAAAGCATCTGACTTTATTATGGTTCTTCTTAGACATTTACTTCCTTCCCAATTTAAGATTATTAGGTATTATGGTTTTTATAGGAAAAAACATTTCTTACATTCTAAGATGATTCCATTAATCAAACAACATTGTAGAATCTTTAGAAAATCTCTCCTTAAACACCAAGCAAATATATTATTAAATTTTAATAGCGATCCTTATAATTGTCCTAAATGTGATACCAAAATGGATTTTGTCCTCTATATTAATTAATAAAGGAGCATTTCACATGTTTGATTTCAATTCATTTCCATTTCAGTTAAGTGGAAAAACAGTTGCTTACATCTGTCCAAAATGTAAATTTAAATTTGATGCACCTATTGAAGCTGTTTTACAGTTTGAGCAAGAAGATGAATGGAATGGTTTACCTATTTCAATTCCTCCCTATACTATTTGTTCAAAATGTAATTTCGATAAGTGTGTACCCATTAATTACCAATCCTCTAGAGGTTTTCATCATATTTATAAGGACAATTAGTTATATATTTAATTACATATTTTCCATACCAAATTAAGTTTTGATTTGGTCTATTTCTGTTTTGTTCTATTTTTTACTCAGTTTTCTAATTATGTATCACTTTCCTAATATATAAAAAAATTTAGCAATAATCTTTTTCAAACTTTAAATTTTGAAAAAATATTGCCAAATTTCTCCGTCCCCATTGGCAATAAAAAATGAGTGAAATTTTTCACTCATTTTTTTAACCGACTTTTTTTATAGCCTCTTTACTAGAATTCAATAAAAGTTGCCAAAATTCTCCGTCCCCATTAGCACTATAGTACATACTTCTTGATTGAATAAACTCCAAAGCCAAACATAGCAAATATAGTAATTGGTAAAATAACCATTAGTTGTTCTTGACCTGTAGCTACTGTAATTAATACATCAGCCTGATCCTTATTATTGTCTAAATTAGTCTCATCTTCACCATTAATAACAACTATATTTTGTTTCAATTCTGCTGAGAATTTTGAATTCCAATCCAACTTAATTACAAGTTGTATACTTTCACCTACATCAATTTCACGTACTTTCTTATAAATAGCTACATTATCTCTTAATTCCCAATCTGGGTTATTTTTCTTATTGAAAGATAATCCTTCTGGAATATAATCAAATGCTTGTAGAAGTTTACCTTTGACATTACCTTCATTGCGAATTGTAATTAAATAATCTACTTGTAAAGTTGTATTTTCAATTTCTTTAGCTCTAATTTCTGCTTTAGTAATCTTATTATTACCTGCACCCTTAATTGTCTTTTTAACAGTACCATCCTTTCTAACAGTAATATTATTTACAACTTTTTGTACACTTAAGTCAAAACATAGAACTTTAACTTTAGCATCATCTTCCTCGTCAATATATTTAACTTTGCCTCTTTCATCTGTTGCTTTATCAATTATAGCTATATTGACGATATCATTATCTGTACGTTGTTTTGTTACTTTAAATGCAACTTGTATTTGTTTATAATATACCTCTTTATTTGATGGTTTAGTTATAATGTTTTCTTCAGATATGTTTTTTGATAGTATATCAGTTTCTATAATGTTGTCACTAGATTGTTTCCATTGATATTTTTTATTTACTTCATGATCTGGTGAGAATTCTAATCCCTCTGGTATAACATCCATAATATGTTTAGCATATGCATCGGTGTTTCCTTCATTATATATTCTTAAATTAAATATAACAATATCATTTTGTCTTGTTGGAATAGCACTTGTATCATGCTTATTATATTCAATTTTTCCGTTTCTTATAAATGCTTCTGGTTCAGTATTTTTAACAATATTTTCATTGACTTTTGACACATATTTTTCAATATGTAATTTAATATCTTTTAATTCATTTTTCAAAGTAATCTTCATTTTATTATCTGTAATATTAACTGTAACATCTTTTGAAGATAACTTCTTATTAATAGATATTTTTCCATCTTTTAAAGTAAATACTACTATAATATCATTTGAATTTAGAATATATCCATCTGGAGCTAATATTTCTTTTAGTTTTAGAACATAATCTCCATCTTGTGTAAGTGTATTTAATGAAATATTTCCATTTTTGTTAGTATATAAACGTTTATTTATTATTTCATTTTTATCCTTAGTTAGTAGAATTTCAAACCTAGCATTTGATAATTTCTTGTTTGAATCTTTTGAATCTACTTTTTCTATGTCTATATTATATTCATTTTTCTTTGGAACATCTTTAGGTTTTTCATTTAATATTACTAGTTTAATCTTTCCATCTTCTACAGTTACTCGTACATAATCATTATGTTCTTTTAATTCAGCACTTTCTACTTTTCCACTCGCATCTATTTTTACTATTAATACAATATCTTTAATTAAATTGTAATTTCCTACAGTTTTTGATTCTTTAATTGTAAGTTGATACTCAGATGATGCTTTTGGCACAATCAACGTTGCAACTGTCTTTCCTTCTATATCTGTTGTATATGTAGCTCCTCCAATTTCAAATTCTACACCACTTAATTTAATACTTTCATCTTGTTTATCTAATTTTAGAATGTCTAAATCAAATGTTAGTAATTCATCATATAGAGTAATAAGTATTTCATTACTTTCTTCGTTAACCTGAACATCTATATTATTACCTTCAATATCATTTATCATTAAATGTCTTGTAGTCTTATCTCTAATTATATTAATTTTCTTTTTCTCAGAATCAATTTTATAATTAGTTGGTGCTTCAATTTCTTCTAATCCTATATCAATACTATCATAACAATAAACTTTGTCTATTACTGCTAAGCCTTTATTATTTGTTGTTACTTCAGTTTTGTTTTCAGATCCATCAGAAGATTTAATGTTGATATTATATTTTGCATTTTCTAATACTTTCTCATGATCATCTTTATCCTTTTTAACAACTATTACTTTAAATGGCTTTTTGATTTTTTCATTTTTAAATCTTAATTTAATTAATCCATCTTTAACTTCAACGAATTCTACATATTCATTATTATTTAGTACAACAACATTTTTAATGTTACCATTTTTATCATATTCAACTTCAATTTGTGTTGGAGTATCTAATTTTGTATATCCTTCATTAATATAAATTTCTTTAATTGTATAAATTTTCTTAGTATTTACAAATCCTTTACCTAAAGTAAATTTTACCACTCCATCTTCATTTGTTGTTCCTTCTGTATCTTCAAATTTAAATCTTACATTTGATAATTTTATTTCTTCATTATCTTTGTCTACTTTTTCAATTTCGATGAATTTATCTTTTATCTTGTCTACTAAAATTATTCTTATTGTTCTACCCTCTTTGTCTATTTCAACTCTGAATTTCTCTCCTTTGATGTTACTTAATTCTAATGTATCTTTATCAATTAATTTTATTGTAAATTCTTTAAGTTCTTCATCTAATTCATATCCTATTGGTGCTTCTTCTTCTTTTAATTTTATAATTGTTTCTTTATTAAATATAAGATCATCAATTTGTACTATTCCTGCTCCATTTGTTGTTAAATCTTCAGTTAGTATAGTTTCTCCATCTTGTTCAATCCACAACTTGTAAATTGCTTTAGCTAATTTAGCTGATTCTTCTAATTCACTTTGTTTTTCAATTTCTATTGAATATGTTCCTTCTTTTATCTTTTTATTTTTTATAGTTATTTTTAATCTGTTGTCTTCAATTCTAAACTCAGCCCATTCATGTCCTTCTTTCATATCTATTGTTATACCTTTACCTGTCTCGTCTATCTCTACAGTAAATATAATAGGTTTGTTGTTAAATTTATATCCTTTTGCAGTTTTTAATTCGGTAATTTCTAGTTCATAAACTTTATTTCTTTCTAGGTTGTTTAAGTCTATACTTGTTACTCCAAATTCATTTGTTATTACTTGTGTCTCTTTATCTGCTATTTTAACATTAAATATAACATCTTTTAAAACTATAGTATTATCATCTGCATCTACTTTTAATATATCTGTACCAATAACAATTGGTTCATCTGCAAATGCAATTTTAATAATTTTATTTTTATTATCTACTTTAACAGTAATATTTTTACCAGTTTGTTCAATTATTTTTATTTCTTTTGTTATTTTATCTCTTGTTAATTTTACTACTTTTTCTTCTGTATCTACTAAATATTTCAATGGAGCTTCAATTTCTGTAATTCTTAATTCAATTTCTCCATAACCTGTTAATTCCATTATTTTTGCAATTCCATTTACATCTGTAATCACTTCAAAAGTTTGTGCATTTTCTTTATTTGTAATTTCAACTTTAAATTTTGTATCTGAAATCTTTATTTTAGAATCTTTTTTATTGTACTTTTCAATTTCAACACCAAAATATTCTATTCTTTCATTCGTAATTACTATGTTAATATTATTATTATCAAAAGAAACTACTCTAGCAAATGCTTCACCTTTTATAATTTTTACATTTGTAATGTCTCCATTGTCATTGTAATCTACTTTTAATTGTATTTCTGGATTGATTTCATAACCTTTTACAGTTCTAGATTCAGCAATTGTAAATATCTTACTTATTGTACCATCTTCTACCTCATGGAAATATTTAATTTTTCCTTCTTCATCTGTTACATATTCCTCACTATCTATTAGGAATGAAACATCTGATAATACAATTTTTTCATCAATCTTATCAACTTTGTTTATTAATATTTCAAAACCTTTAAATATATCTTTTAATATAAATAATATATTATCATCTTCTATTTTAACCTCTACTAAATCACTTGATTGACTTATTTGGGTTATTTCCTTAGTATTTATATCACGATAGAAATATACAGTTATAGGTTTACTTATCTTATATCCCTTTGGAGCTTCTATTTCAGTTAGTGTAACTTTAATGTTTCCATATCCTTGCATTCCATTTATTACTTTGCTTATTTCATCTGTTGTAATATCACCCTCATATTTATATCCATCTTCCGCTTCTAACTTAACATTATACTTAGCTCCTTTTAATGTCTTTGTATTATCTAATGAATCTATTTTTAAGAATTCCATTGAATATTTCTTTATAGGTTCATTTGTAACTATAATTATAATTTTATTTTCTTCTATCTTATAAATTCTTGCAAATTCACTTCCATCAGTTATATCTGCATCTATAATTTTATCTTTATCATTATAGTTTACAACTAAATTTATATCTCCTATATTAGCTAAATAGTCTTCTGGAGTTGTCATTTCAGTTATTACATATTCTCTAGTTTTATCTTCATCTAATATTGGGAATATTGAAGACGCAATACCATCTTTATCTGTTATAACCTCATCTCCTGCAATATTAAACTTAACTCCTGAAATTCTCTTTGTCTCATCTATTTTGTCTACTTTTATAATTTCAATTGTTTGACTTTTATCTACTGGTACATTTGTAACTCGAATTACTATTTGACCATCTTCAAAGCTAATCTCAATATATTTGTTTTCTCCATCTATTTGTTGTACAGATTCTATTGTTCCATCTTCTTTAATTACTACTTTTATTCTTGCTTTTCCTATTGGAATATATTCTTTTGTTGCTATTTCTTCTATTTCAAAGATATGTTCTCCTACTCCAAGAGATGGTATATTAAAGTCGATTTCTCCTCTTTCATCTGTTATCAATTTATGTTTATATTCTGATGCTACTCCATCTTTTACTTCTGCTATTGTAAATTCAATGTTTTCTATTCTTTCTCCTGTTAGCTTATTAATTTTGTAGATTTTAGTTTTAATTTCTATGTATTCTTCGTCTCCACCTCTTGGCTTATTTGAAACGTGAATTTCTATTTTCTCATCTACTAATAATACAGTTACAAGTTCGCTTCCCTCTAGTTTTTCTACTTTTTGAATTAATCCATCTTGTCCTATAATAACTTTAATTCTAAATTTTCCTACTGTCTGATAATTTTCTGTTTCTTTTTCTTCTATTTCAAAGATGTGTTCTCCAACATTTTTAGTAAATATGTTAAAGTCAATTTCTCCATCTTCATTTGTTGTTATTGTATATTTTTCTTTTGATATTTCTCCATCTACTATTTCTGCTACTGTAAATTGGATATCTTTTATTCTTTCTCCTGTCACGTAATTTGTTTTGTATATTTTAGAACCTATTTTTATTTTATCATCTTTTACTCTTATTTTTATTGTATCTTCTGTATAAGAAATTACTTCTGTAAATGCCTCTCCTAATGTTATTTTTCCTCCTGTTATATTTCTTTTATCATCATAGTTAACAAGTAGTTTTATTTCTCCTAAATGTCTTAAATATCCTGTTGGAGCCTTTGTTTCTACTATTTTATATTCTTTATTTTTTGTGCCATTTGAAACATCTACTATTTTTGATGTATATCCATTTTCATCTGTTATACATTCTCCTCCTGCTATATTAAATATTGCCCCTTCTAGTTTTATTTCTTCATTCTCTGCATCTACTTTTTCTAGTTCTATTTTCTTATAACTATGTACTGGTATATTTGCAATTTCTATTACTATCTTACCATCTTGAACTTTAACATTTACATTTTTGTTTGTTACACCCATTTGCTCTACAGATTCTACTGTTCCATCTTCATTTACTATAACTTTTATTCTTATTTTTCTTATTGGGATGTAATTTTCTATTTCTTTTTCTTCTATTTCAAAGATACGCTCTCCAACTTTTTCTGTAAATAGAGTAAAGTCGATTTCTCCTTCTTCATTTGTTTTTATTGTTTGTTTTTTATCAGATACTTCGCCATCTACAACTTCTGCAATTGTAAACTCTACATCTTTCATTTTTTCATCTGTTATAAAGTTTTTCTTATAAATTTTAGAACGTATTTTTATTTTGTCATCTTTTACTTTTATTTTTATTGTATCTTCTGTATAAGAAATTACTTCTGTAAATGCCTCTCCTTTTGTTATTTCTCCTCCTGTTATATTTCTCTTTTCATCATAGTTAATATTTAGTTTTATTTCTCCTAGGTGTTTTAGATATCCTAGTGGTGCCCCTGTTTCTCTTATGCTATATTCTTTATTTTCTGTTCCATGTTCAACATCTATTGTTTTTGATGTATATCCATTTTCATCTGTTATACATTCTCCTCCTGCTATATTGAATATTGCTCCTGGTAGTTTTATTTCTTCATCTTCTGCATCTACTTTTACTAGTTCTATCTTTTTATAACTATGAACTGGTATATTTATAGCCTTTATCACTATTTTTCCGTCTTCTAATTTTACCTCTACAAATTTACTATTTCCTTCTATTTGTTCTACAGATTTTATTGTTCCATCTTCATTTACTATAACTTTTATTCTAATCTTTCCAATAGAAATATAGTCTTCAGTTTCTTTTTCTTGAATTTCAAAGATATGTTCTCCTATCTTATTTGCAAATATATTAAAGTCAATTTGTCCTTCATCATTTGTTTTTACTGTTTGTTTTTCCTCTGATACTTCTCCATCTTTTACTTCTGCTATTGTAAATTCGATATCTTTTATTTTATTACCTGTAATGAAATTAGTTTTGTAAATTTTAGAAGGTATTTTTATTTTGTCATCTTTTACTTTTATTTTTATTGTGTCATCTGTATAAGATATTACTTCTGTAAATGCATTTCCTTTTGTTATTTCTCCTCCTGTTATATTTCTCTTTTCATCATAATTAATATTTAATTTAATTTCACCTAAATGTTTTAAATATCCTAGTGGTGCTCCTGTTTCTATTATGCTATATTCTTTATTTTCTGTACCATGTGAAACATCTATTGTTACAGATGTATATCCATCTCTATCTGTTATACAACCCACTCCTGCTATATTAAATATTGCTCCAGATAATTTTATTTCTTCATCTTCTGCATCTACTTTTACTAGTTCTATCTTTTTATAAATATGTATTGGTATATTTGTAATTTCTATTACTAATTGTCCATCTTCTACTTTTACATTTACATTTTTATTTTCTTCTACTTGTTGTACAGATTCTATTGTTCCATCTTCTTTTACTACTACTTTTATTCTTATTTTTCCTATTGCATGATATTCTTCTGTTTCTTTTTCTTCTATTTCAAAGATATGTTCTCCTACTGTTTCTGTAAGTAAAGTAAAATCAATTTCACCTTTTTCATTTGTTTTTATTGTTTGTTTTTCATCTGATACTTCTCCATCTTTTACTTCTGCTATTGTAAATTCGATGTCTTTAATCTTTTCTCCTGTTACATAGTTTGTTTTATAAATTTTAGAAGGTATTTTTATCTTGTTATCTTTTACCCTTATTTTTATTGTATCTTCTGTGTAAGATATTACCTCTGTAAATGCATTTCCCTTTGTTATTTCTCCTCCTGTTATATTTCTCTTTTCGTCATAATTAATATTTAATTTTATTTCTTCTAGATGTTTTAAATATCCTAGTGGTGCTCCTGTTTCTCTTATGCTATATTCTTTATTTTCTGTTCCATGCTCTACATCTATTGTTTTTGATGTATATCCATCTTCATCTGTTATACATTCTCCTCCTGCTATATTAAATATTGCTCCTGACAATTTTATTTCTTCATCTTCTGCATCTACTTTTTCTAATTCTATCTTTTTATAACTATGTACTGGGATATTTGCAATTTCTAGTACTAATTGTCCATCTTGTACTTTTACTCTTACATTGTTATTTTCTTCACTTAGTTTCTCTACACTTTGTATTATTCCATCTTCATTTACTATAACTTTTATTCTTACTTTTCCTATTGGTAAATAATCTTCACGTTCTCTTTCTTCTATTTCAAAGATATGTTCTCCTACTCCTAATGATGGTATATCAAAGTTAACTTCTCCTTCTTCATTTGTTACTACTCTGTGTTTGTATTCTGACGCAATTCCATCTTTTACTTCTGCTATTGTAAATTCAATGTCTTTAATTGTTTCTCCTGTTATAAAATTAGTTTTATATATCTTTGTTCCTATTTCTAAATATTTGTTAAGTGGTCCTTTTGGTTTGTTTGGAATTATTATTTCTATTTTTCCATCTACCAATATAACATATACTTGTTTTGCTCCTTCTAATTTTTCTATAGATTCAATTATTCCATCTTCATTTACAACTACTTTTATTCTTATTTTTCCTACTGTTTCATAATTCTCTGTCTCTTTTTCTTCTATTTCAAAGATGTGCTCTCCTACTTCTTCTGTAAATAGAGTAAAGTCAATTTCTCCTTGTTCATTTGTTGTTACTTCACGTTTTTCTCCTAATACTTCTCCATCTACTACTTCTGCTATTGTAAATTCAATGTCTTTTAATTTTTCTCCTGTTACATAGTTTGTTTTGTAGATTTTAGAATGTATTTTTATTTTATTATCTTTTACTCTTATTTTTATTGTATCATTTGTGTAAGATATTATTTCTGCAAATGTATCACCTAATGTAATTTCTCCTCCTGTTATATTTCTTCTTTCATCATAGTTAACATTTAGTTTAATTTCTCCTAGATGTCTTATATATCCTAATGGTGCTTTTGTTTCAACTATACTGTATTCTTTATTTCTTGTACCATGTGAAACATCTATTGTTTTTGATGTATATCCATTTTCATCTGTTATACATTCTCCTCCTGCTATGTTAAAAATCGCACCAGCTAATTTAATTTCTTCATTTTCTGCATCTACTTTTTCTAGTTCTATCTTTTTATAAGTATGTATTGGTATATTAATAATTTCTAATACTAATTTTCCTTCTTCAAGTTTTACATTTACATTTCTATTTTCTTCCACTTGTTGTACTGATTCTATTGTTCCATCTTCGTTTACAATTACTTTTATTCTTATCTTTCCTATTGGATGATAATCTTCTGTTGTTTTTTCTTCTATTTCAAAGATGTGTTCTCCTGTTGTTTGTGTAAGTATTGTAAAATCAATTTCTCCTTTGTCATTTGTTTTTATCTCTTGCTTATCTTCTGATACTATACCATCAATTACTTCTGCTACTGTAAATTCGATGTCCTTTATTCTGGCTTCTGTTACATAATTTGCTTTGTAAATTTTAGATTGTATTTTTATTTTATTGTCTTTTACTCTTATTTTTATTGTATCTTCTGTATAAGAAATTACTTCTGTAAATGCATTACCTGATGTAATTTCTCCTCCTGTTATATTTCTCTTTTCGTCATAATTAATATTTAATTTTATTTCTTCTAAATGTTTTAGATATCCTAATGGTGCTCCTGTTTCAACTATACTGTATTCTTTATTCTCTGTACCATGTTCAACATCTATTGTTTTTGATGTATATCCGTTTTCATCTGTTGTATGTTTTGAACCATCAATAGTAAATACTGCTCCTCCCAATTTAATTTCTTCATTTTCTGCATCTACTTTCTCTAGTTCTATCTTTTTATAACTATGTACTGGGATATTTTCTACTTTAAGTACTAATTTACCATCTTGTAGTTTTACATTTACATTTTTAGTTTCTGCATCTAATTTTTCTACACTTTGTATTGTTCCATCTTCATTTATTATAACTTTAATTTTTACTTTGCCAATTGGTATGTAGCCATTTATCTCCTTTTCCTCTATCTCAAAGATGTGTTCTCCTACTCCTAATGATGGTATATTGAAGTCAATTTCTCCTTCTTTATTTGTTGTTACTTTATGTTTGTATTCTGATACTTCTCCATCTTTTACTTCTGCTATTGTAAATTCGATATTTTTAATTCTTTCACCAGTTATATAGTTTGTCTTATAAATTTTTGTTCCTATTTCTATATATTTTCCTTTTGGTCCATCTTTTGGTTTATTTGGAACTTTTATTTCAACTTTTCCATCTACTAATAATACATATACTAGTTCATTTCCTTCTAGTTTTTCTATTGAAGCTATTGTTCCATCTTCATTTACAATTACTTTTATTCTTATTTTTCCTACTGTTTCATAACTCTCTGACTCTTTTTCTTCTATTTCAAAGATGTGTTCTCCTACTCCTAATGATGGTATATTAAAGTCGATTTCTCCTTCTTCATTTGTTGTTATTTCGTGTTTATATTCTGATACTACTCCATCTTTCACTTCTGCTATTGTAAATTCAATGTCTTTTAATTTTGCTCCTGTTACATAATCTGTCTTATAGATTTTTGTTCCTACTTCTACATATTTGCCTTCTGGTCCATCTTTTGGTTTATTTGGAACTTTTATTTCTATTTTTCCATCTACTAATAATGCATATACTTGCTCTGCTCCTTCTAGTTTCTCTACACTTTGTATAGTTCCATCTTCATTTACAACTACTTTTATTCTTACTTTTCCTACTGTTTCATATTTATCTGTCTCTTTTTCTTCTATTTCAAAGATGTGCTCTCCTGCTCCTACTGCTGGTATATCAAAGTCAATTTCTCCTTCTTCATTTGTTGTTATTTTATGTTTGTATTCAGATACTTCTCCATCTTTTACTTCTGCTATTGTAAATTGAACATTCTTTATTTTTGCTCCTGTTACATAATCTGTTTTGTAAATTTTTGTTCTTATGTCTACATATTTTCCTCCTGGTACATCTTTTGGCTTATTTGGAACTTTTATTTCTATTTTTCCACCTACTAATAATGCATATACTTGTTCTGCTCCTTCTAGTTTTTCTATAGATTCAATTGTTCCATCTTCATTCACAACTACTTTAATCCTTATTTTTCCTACTGTATGGTACTTGTCTGCTTCTTTTTCTTCTATTTCAAAGATGTGTTCTCCTGCCCCTAATGCTGGTATATTAAAGTTAATTTCTCCTTCTTCACTTGTTGTTAATTCATGTTTGTATTCTGATACTACTCCATCTTTTACTTCTGCTATTGTAAACTCAATGTCTTTTAGTTTTATTCCTGTTACATAATCTGTCTTATAGATTTTTGTTCCTATTTCTACATATTTTCCTCCTGGTCCATCTTTTGGTTTATTTGGAACTTTTATTTCTATTTTTCCATCTACTAATAATGTATATACTAGTTCTGCTCCTTCTAGTTTTTCTATTGAAGCTATTGTTCCATCTTCATTTACAACTACTTTTATTCTTATTTTTCCTACTGTTTCATATTTGTCTGTTTCTTTTTCTTCTATTTCAAAGATGTGTTCTCCTACTCCTACTGATGGTATATTGAAGTTGATTTCTCCTTTTTCATTTGTTGTTAAATCATGTTTATATTCTGATACTTCTCCATCTTTTACTTCTGCTATTGTAAACTCGATATTTTTTAGTTTTGCTCCTGTTACATAATCTGTCTTATAGATTTTTGTTCCTATTTCTACATATTTTCCTCCTGGTCCATCTTTTGGCTTGTTTGGAACTCTCAATTCTATTTTTCCATCTACTAATAATACATATACTTGCTCTGCTCCATTTAATTTTTGTATTGATGTAATTATTCCATCTTCATTTACAACTACTTTTATTCTTATTTTTCCTACTGTTTCATAATTCTCTGTTTCTTTTTCTTCTATTTCAAAGATGTGTTCTCCTACTCCTACTGCTGGTATATCAAAGTTGATTTCACCATATTTATTTGTTGTTAACTCATGTTTGTATTCAGATACTTCTCCATCTTTTACTTCTGCTATTGTAAATTGAACATCTTTTATTTTAGCACCTGTCACATAATCAGTTTTATAAATCTTAGTTCCTATTTCTATGTATCTGATTCCACCTGGAATGTCTTTTCCACCCTTTGGTTTATTTGAAACTTTTATTTCTATTTTTCCGTCTACTAATTTAGTATATACTAGTTCATCTCCTTCTAGTTTCTCTATTGAAGCTATTGTTCCATCTTCATTTACAATTACTTTTATTCTTATTTTTCCTAATGTTTCATATTTATCTGTTTCTTTTTCTTCTATTTCAAAGATGTGTTCTCCTACTCCTAATGATGGTATATCAAAATCAATTTGTCCTTCTTCATTTGTTTTTAATTCATGTTTATATTCTGATACTTCTCCATCTTTTACTTCTGCTATTGTAAATTCGATGTTTTTTAGTTTTGCACCTGTTACATAATCTATCTTATAAATTTTTGTTCCTACTTCTACGTATTTGTTTTCTGGTTTACCCTTTGGTTTATTTGGAACTTTTATTTCTATCTTTCCGTCCACTAATAATGCATATACTTGTTCTGCTCCTTCTAGTTTTTCTATAGATTCAATTGTTCCATCTTCATTTACAACTACTTTTATTCTTATTTTTCCTACTGTTTCATAATTTTCTGTTTCTTTTTCTTCTATTTCAAAGATGTGTTCTCCTATTCCTACTGCTGGTATATTAAAATCAATTTGTCCTTCTTCATTTGTTTTTAATTCATGTTTGTATTCTGATACTGTACCATCTTTTACTTCTGCTATTGTAAATTGAACGTCTTTTATTTTTGCTCCTGTTACATAATCTATTTTATAGAATTTTGTTCCTATTTCAAAATATTTGCTTCCTCCTGGTACATGTTCTCCACCTTTTGGTTTATTTGGAACTTTTATTTCTATTTTTCCATCTACTAATTTAGCATATACTAATTTGCTTCCTTCAAATTTTTCTACTGAAGCTATTGTTCCATCTTCATTTACAACTACTTTTATTCTTATTTTTCCTACTGTTTCATATTTGTCTGTCTCTTTTTCTTCTATTTCAAAGATGTGTTCTCCTACTCCTAATGATGGTATATTAAAATCAATTTGTCCTTCTTCATTTGTTTTTAATTCATGTTTGTATTCTGATACTGTACCATCAATTACTTCTGCTATTGTAAATTCAATGTCTTTTAATTTTGCTCCTGTTACATAATCTATTTTGTAAATCTTTGTTTCAACTTCTACATATTTACTTTCTGGTTTGTCTTTTGGTTTATTTGGAACTTTTATTTCTATTCTTCCATCTACTAATTTAGCATATACTTGGTATGCACCTTCAAGTTTTTCTACTGAAGCAATTGTTCCATCTTCATTTACAACTACTTTTATTTTTATCTTTCCTACTGTTTCATAATTCTCTGTTTCTTTTTCTTCTATTTCAAAGATGTGTTCTCCTACTCCTAATGCTGGTATATTAAAGTCAATTTCTCCTTCTTCATTTGTTGTTACTTTATGTTTGTATTCTGATACTGTACCATCAATTACTTCTGCTATTGTAAATTCAATGTTCTTTAATTTTGCTCCTGTTACATAATCAGTTTTATAAATATTTGTTCCTATTTCTATATATTTGTTTTCTGGGTCTCCTTTTGGTTTATTTGGAACTCTTATTTCTATTTTTCCGTCTACTAATTTAACATATACTTGGTATGCTCCTTCTAGTTTTTCTACAGAAGCTATAGTTCCATCTTCGTTTACAACTACTTTTATTCTTATTCTTCCTACATTTTCATATTTTTCTGTATCTTTTTCCTCTATTTCAAAGATGTGTTCCCCTATTCCTAGTGATGGTATATTAAAGTCAATTTCTCCTTTGTCATTTGTTGTTACTTTATGTTTGTACTCTGATACTTCTCCATCTATTACTTCTGCTATTGTAAATTCGATGTCTTTAATTGCTTCTCCAGTTACATAATTTGTTTTATAAATTTTTGTTCCTATTTCTATATATTTATCAGTTGGTTCTGATCCACCTGTTGGTTTGTTTGGAACTCTAATTTCTAATTTTCCATCTACTGCTGAAACATATACATATTTAGCGCCATCTATTTTTTCTACTGATTTAAGTGTTCCATCTTCATTAATAACAACTTTTATTCTTATTTTTCCTACTGCTTCGTAATTTTCTACTTGTGCTTCTTCTATTTCAAAGATATGTTCTCCTACTTCTTGTGTAAATATATTAAAGTCAATTTCTCCTTTATCATTTGTTATTAAAGTTTGTTTTTCTCCTGAAACTTCTCCATCAATAACTTCTGCTACTGTAAATTGAACATCTTTTATTTTTGCTCCTGTTACATAATTTGTTTTATAAATCTTTGAATTTACTTTAACTTTATCATCTTTAATTTTTATTTTTATTGAATCATTTGTATGAGAAACTACTTCTGTAAATTCATTTCCACTAATTATTTCTCCACCTGTTATATTTCTATTTTCATCATATTTGATATTCAATTTTATTTCTTCTAAATGTTTTAAATATCCTATTGGTGATTTTGTTTCTATTATGCTATATTCTTTGTTTTCTGTACCATGTTCAACATCTATTGTTTTTGATGTATGTCCATTTTCATCTGTTGTATGTTCTGTACCTACTATATTAAATATTGCTCCTGATAGTTTTATAGTTTCATTTTCTGAATCTACTTTTTCAATTTCTATTTGTTTATAACAATGTACTGGTATATTTGCAACATTTAATATGATTTTTCCATCTTCTAGTTTTACATTTACATTTGTATTTTCTGTATTTAATTTTTCTACTTTTTCTACTGATCCATCTTCACTTACTATAACTTTAATTCTAACATTTTCTAATTTTATATATTCTTCTGATGATTTTTCTTCTAATTCATATATATGTTCTCCTTTGTTAGCTGCAAGTAAAGTAAAATCAATCTCTCCTTCGTCATTTGTTGTTATTGTTTGTTTTTCTTCTGATACTGAATCACCTATTACTTCTGCTATTGTAAATTCCATATTAGGTATTCTATTTCCAGTAATTCTGTTTGTTTTATTAATCTTAGAATGTAATTTAATCATTTTATCAGATAATTTAACACTTATTGTTGTTCCTTCAACTTCAACATTAATATGTTCACCTGATACTTCTGTCACTTGAATACTATTTGTTTCAGCATCTCTAGAAATTTTAATTACTTTAGGTTCTTTATCTATAATATATCCTAATGGTGGATTTGTTTCTGTAATTGTAATAGTTATTTCACCCATTCCATTTAATCCATTTAAATATGCAATTCCACCTTCTCTAGCTGTTTGAATATCATCATATTGTTTATTAAAGTTACCATCATCTGACACAACTTTTACAGTATATTTTGCATTTGCAAGTTTTTTTGTCTCATCTTCTCTATCTACTTTTGTTATTTGTAGTTGATAACTTGGTGTTGCAACTTCTTTCTTTTGGTTGTCTATATTTATATCAATAGATCCATTTGTAACATGTATATCATCACTACTTATATTTTCAGTACTTACAATTGTTACTTCACCTGTTGTTTCATCTTTATGTAATACAATTTTCTTTATAATATTTTCTAATTGATATCCTAATGGTGCAGATATTTCTTCAATTTCAATTGTATTATCATTTGGAACTAATGGAATTGTAAAGTGTGCACTTCCACTAGCTTGTGTTATTACTGTTGTTGAAACAGAGTGTCCACTTACATATGTATTTTTAATTCTAATTGTAGCACCACTTAATAATTTTGAATTATCTTCACTATCTCTTTTAAATACATTCACATTATATTTATAATTTTCATCAATTGTATTATTAATAATTAATTTTAATTGTAATATATATTCTGTATCTGTTGATGTTTGTGTATAAGATAAACCAGTAATTACTTTTTCTCCACCATCTTGTATAATATCTTTTACTTGTAAGATTCCATCAACTTCTTGATAAACAATTTTGAATCTTATTTCTTCGCCTTCTTCTAATTTTGGTAAATTGTATCCTTCAATTGTTGATATTTCACTTACTACAAAGTCATATTCTCCTGGCTCTGTTACTTTAAATCCTTCTAATAATATTTGTCCAGATTCATCTGTAGCTAATTCATATTCTTTATTATTAGTTTTATCTAATAATTTAAATGTTACTCCTTCTAGTCTTATTGCTTCATTTTCTGAATCTACTTTTAATAATTGGAAGTTTATATTTGCTCCTTTTAGTTCATTTTCTATAGTAATTTTTACTGTTCCATCTTCTAAGATCTCTGCTAACAATCCTTCTGTAGTTTCTGCTGTATTTATATCAAATGTGTCACCATTTTTATTTAACACTAACTTTTTAAGGCTTTTATCTAATACATATGGTTTTGCAGTCTCTATTTCTTTTAAGTAAATTGCTACAGTTTCTCCTCCTGCTTGTTTTGTTTTTATTGTTCCATCTTTTCCAGTTTTCTTTGTTGATGTTGAAATATAGCTATTGTTAACTACTGATTTTATTTCAAATTTTGCTCCTTGTATTTTTATCTCTGGTTTGTCTTTTTCTTGTGCTTCTATATTTAAATTATAATTTATCTTTGCATCTAATTTAATTATAATTTTAGCTCTATATGTAGTTTTTGTATCTGTATTATCTACATCATATAAAACTGAAACACTGTCACTTATTTCTGTTTCGTCTATCTTCCAAATGTCTTGTATATTTCCTTCATCGTCATATTCTATTTTTACTTTTATAGCATCCATAAAGTCATAATATGTGCTTGGTACTTCTGTTACTGCTATTGAATAATCAAATGCTCCTTCTCCTGGAACTGCTGGATCATCTATGCTTGTATATCCTGCTCCATTTGTTGTTCTATAAAGAACTTCTGTTGCTTTTGGTGGCAATATGTTTAATGAAGTACCTTGTATTTTTATGTCTTCGTCATTTTTGTCTACAACTTCAAATTCAATTTTATTTTTGCGTATAGTTGGTATTGTAACAAGTTCAATAATAATTGTTTTTGTTTCTTTGTCGATACTTACATTGATATCTTCAGATGTTTTTTCGTTTATTACTTTTAAACTTCCTTCATTTTTTTCAACAACTGCAATTTTTTCTCCTGAAATTAATTGATATCCTGGTGCATTTTCTAATTCGTTAACTTTTATTACAATTTCTCCCTCTCCAGGAATTTGATTTATTTCTATTGTTCCTTTAGCATCTGTATAATCTGTTACATTTATTTGTTCACCAACTGTTGCATCTATTAAAATATTGTATTTTGAACCTTCTACTCTTTTATTTCCATATTTTTCAATTAGTTTAACATTATATAATGAACCTTCTGGTGTATTATTTACTTTAGCAGTTACTTTTTTAGTGTTTTCTACTTTTTCATCTACTATATATGTTTCCCCTTGTGTAACTCTAACTTCTCTTACATCTTCATCTTCAGCAGTTACACGAATAACTCCATCTGTTCCAACATGTTGATATCCTGTTGGTGCATTATTTTCTGTTAGTATATATGCATATTCTGTATTTTCTCCATATAAATCTGCTGAGAATAATAATTTTCCGTTTTCATCAGATGTTACTTGTTGTGTATGTTTTCCATCTGGTTGTGTTAATGTAAATGTAGCTCCTTTTAGTAATACTTTATCATTTATTGCACTTACTTTTGTTAATTCCATATCAAAAGTTTTTTGTTGTAATGGCACTTCAACATTTACATTGTATGAAAAGTCTGATGTGTTAACTGGATCTACAACTACTTTAGCTTTTACATTTACATGTGATGATGTGCTAACTTGGTCTACTGTAATTTTTTGATCTGGGTGTTCTGCTCTATTTATTACTACTGTAGCTATTGGCATTTGTTTAAACATACTTGGAGCATTTAAACATTCTATTGTAAATGTTATTTTTCCAGTAACTCTATAGAAATCTTCATCTCCTATTGATATCTGTCCATTTTCATCTGTTTCATTTATTTGATTATATATCTCATTTCCCGCTTCATTATATGCTTTTATTCTAAATTGAACTCTTTCTACCTTTTCATTTTTGTATTTACTATTAATTACGTCCATATTAAATCTAAATTGTTTTTTAACATTTGTTAATTTTAGTTCAATATCTTCAGTTGTAGTCTTTAGTAAATCCATTGTATGATATTTTAAGTCATCATATGTCTTTATATAATTTAGTTTTCTAGCATCATCCCAAAATACTTTAAACCATGTAGATTCTTGTAAATTTGATTCTTGTATATCTCCATTTTCATCAAATGTAATATCTAATTTATGAGTATTTAAGTAATTTTTATATCCTTTTGGAATTCCATGTCCACCTGGTACATCTTGTTTCCAATAACCTTCTTCTAATGTATAGTTATATGTTCCTTCTCCTGGTACATATCCTGTAACAACATATTTTTCATTATCTACAGTTCTACCTGATAAATGTCTTAACCATTTAGCTTCTTTATAATTAATAAATGCTGTACCAATTAAGTTTTTATTATCATAGTCAATTTTATTTAATGTAATTGTAAATTTCTTTGGTGTTAAGTAAATATTTGTGCTTATTTGACGTATACTATTATCTACTTTAGTTACTTCATCTATTGTTCTATTTACAATATCATTTGTTGATTCATTTATATTTACTTGTACTGTTTTGCTTTCTCCTAAATAGAATGCCGCAGGTCTTGGTTCTTCTTGTATTATTTCATATGCAATATCTCCACTACCTTCTAGGTCTTTAAATATAACAATTCCATTAGCATCAGTTATTCCTTTTCTTTCCATTATTGGATTTTCTTCTTCATCTGTTCCTAAAGGTTGACCATCTTTTCTAACTAGTTTTACATGTACACCTTCTGCTTTTGCACTATTATATTCTTCATTCATTGCTACTATTTTTAATGAATGTACTTTCTTTTCATTTGAGATTTGTACAGGTATTACATTATCTACTACATTACCTATTTTTACAAATTCATTTTCTTCTTCTTTAGTTACATTTGTAATAACTCCTTCTGAATCAAATGTTATTAATAAATTTGTTTTTGGAGCTAGTTTTATATAACCTTTTGGAGTTTCTGTTTCTTCTAATGTATATGTATAAGTTCCTTCTCCTGCTACTTCTCCTGTAAATACTAAATTTTTATCTTTTGATGATATTTTTTCAGAAGAATTTCTTGCTCCTCCTATTTCAAAAGCTGGTTGTTTAAATAAGAATTTTGCCTTTCCAACTTTTATATCATTTTCTATTTTATCAACTTTACTAAAATCAATTTCAAATGTCTTTGGTTGTAGCCATAATGTTACATTTATTACTTTATTATTATTATCAATTGATACATGTGCTACATTTTCTCTTAATGAAATTTCTGTTGTATCCCAATCTTTATTAATTTTTAAATATGTATTTTCTCCTTTATGATATCCTGCTGGAATTCCTATTTGCTCTATTGTATAGTCAACATCTCCTCTTTTTAATAAGTCATCACTTTCTATTATTCCTTCTTCTGTTGTTGTTTTTTCTGCATTATAAATTTGTCCTTCTGTTGTTGTTCCTGTTATTCTTACTTTTAAGTCTTTTACTGGAACCATGTGATATGTTGGAGATGTTCTAGAATATTTGGCATCTACTGCTAATATTTTTATTTTGTATGGCATTTGTTCATTCATTATTGTTAATGGTATTTTATTATTTGTATGCTCACCTAATGTTACAACTGACTCATTATTAACAGTTTTGTCATCTGTTCCTTTTTCTACATTTTGTATGTTTCCATCTTTATCAAAAGTTACTTTTAATGTTGTATTAATATCTTGGTTAATATATCCATTTTGTGCACTTTCAACTATTCTATATTCATATGTTCCTTCTCCTGCTACTTCTGGAGAAAGTACTAATTTTTCACCTTTTACTGTTGTTCCTTGTTTTTTATCTCTATTAAATGCTCCTATATCTGGTTGTATTATTGTAAATTTGGCATTTTCTATAAGTGTATCTCCATATAGTTTTTCAAATTTTGTAATTTCAATGTCATATGTTTGTACATCAATAAACATTTTTGTTTCTATTACTTTAGCAGTATTATTTATATTTGTATCTGAATCACTTTCTCTTAATGTAATCTCTGTACTTAATATATCCCTATGTAAATTTACTGTTTTAGTACTTCCTGGTAAATATCCTGCTTTTGCTTTTACTGCTGTTAGTTCGATTGAGAAATCTCCTGCTTGTGATATTCCTACAAGTTCTATCATACCGTTTTCATCTGTTACTAAATTCTTTCTATAGAATTCGTTTCCATTTGAGTCTCTTGCAACTACTTGTATTGTTACACCTTGTTTTACATTTACATTATATCTTCTTCCATATTTTCCATCTAATGCATGTACTTTTAATGTTGCTCCTTTTTGCTCATTTCCTATTGTTAGTACTAATTTACCATCTTGTACATTACCACCTTTAAAATAGCTTGCTTCTTCATTAGTTAAGTCATCCTTGCTTTCTGTTATCTCACCTTTCGTAGCAGGTTGTGATGTCTCATTTGTATTAGTTATACTTTGTAATTGTCCTTCATCATTAAATGTTAAATCAAAGTTTAACTCAAATTTTGTATTTATATAACCACTTGGTACTGCTATTTCTTTTAAAGTGTATGTAAATGTTCTATCATTAAATCCTGCCATAACAGGTCTTTCTAATTGCAATTCTAGAACTTCATTATCTTGAGTAACCCCAGAAACACTATCTCTACTCTTTGTAGCTTCTGTATTTGAGCTATTAATATATTTGATTTTTGGTTGTTCGACTTTAAATTGTGCATTTCCTATTAATATATCTGAAAGTCCTATATCTTTTTTGTTTATTTGTAATGTAAATGTGTCAGGTTCAAAATATACTGTAACTTTTACAATTTTATTTATATTGTCTATTGTTACATTTACATCTTCATTTTTATTCTCTAATAATGTTAAGTTTTCTGTTTTTAAGTTTTTATTTACCTTTATTGTTTTATCTTCAGCTTTTTTGTATCCTAATGGAACACTATTTGTTGTAATAGTGTAATATAAGTCTCCTGATCTCTTTATAATGTCTGATGTTGCCTTACCAGATACATCAGTTACTAAAGAGTCTTGTTGATAAAAATGTACTCCTCCTTCTACTGTAGTACCATTTAATGCAAAGTCTACGCCTTTTATTGGAATCTCTTTATAATTTTTATGTTTTGCATATAGTTCTACTGTATATTCTTGTTGTTCATTTAATAAGTCTAATTCAACTTTTTTACTTTCTTTTATTACATTTTCTATATGAACTGAATTTTCTTCTACCTCTGTTATATTTCCATGTTCATCAAAAGTAATATTAATTGCCATATTACCTTTTATTTCTTTATAACCTACTGCTTTTTGTGTTTCATCTAAATAGTATGTAGATTTTCCTCCATCAACATTACATACAACATTTCCAGTATAGCTTAAAATTCCATTTTCACCACTTGTTAATGTATAATTATCTCTTATTCCTGGTTGTACAAATTCTAGTTCTACACCTTCTACTGGTATATTTTCATCTAGGTCTTTTTTATTTACTTTAAGTTCAAATTTCTTTGGCATTAATGGTATTGTTGCTGTTACAATTCTTCCTTCTGTATCTACTGAAATATTTTCTACTTCGTTGTGTAGTGTTATTTCATTTGTTGCAAAGTCTCTTGTTAATACATATTGTATATCACTTGCATTTTCATATGCTGCATGTTCTTTAGTTTGTGATATTGTATATGTAACTTTTCCTTCACAGTTTATTTCTATTTGTAACTCTCCATCTTTATTTGTTGTTCCTTTTTTGTTACAAACTTGTACTCCACTTTCATTTACTCCTGTTACAGTAAATTCTGCTCCAACTACTGGTATTTTGTTATATTCTTTATCTATTGCATTAATATTTAATGTATAATATTTCTTTTTATTTGATATTTCTAAATTTAGTACATCATTATCTACACTTAATTTTGCATTTGCACTGTTTGTAGAAATGTATGAGCCTGTTATTTCTCCTTCTGGTGAAAAATGTATCATTACAACAGTTCTAGTATGTTCATCTACATAACCTGTTGGCATCTCTACTTCATTAAGTACATATGTATAATAATATGGATGACTTGTTCCACTTGCATCTACTGTTGATTGTGTAACTCCTGCTACTTCTCCTGATAAACTAACATTTCCTTGTTCATTTGTTGTTCCAGAAATTATTGAATCTGCTGGAATATCACTAGTATGTGGTTGTTTTAATTCAAATTTTGCTCCTTGTAATGGTAATCCTGTTTCTTCGTCAATTTTATGTACGTTAAATACTATCGCCTTTGGTGATATTGCTACTTTTGCTGATATTATCTTTTCTACATTGCTTACTTGAACATCTTCTCCCTCTGGCACTAATAATGTAGAATCTATTACAGTAATCGCTCCTGTTATTGGATCTTTATTTATCTTAATAGTTTCAGGTTCTTTACTTTCATATGGACCTGAAGTTGATAAAAATACTATTTCAATTGTACTTTCACCAGTATATGATAAATCTTCTAATACTATTTGTCCTTTGCTATTTGTTTTCTTATTTTCATATGTAGCAACTACATTTCCAGATGCATCTTTTTGTATAATGTTACATTCTACTTCGTTTACCTTTATCTCCTGAAATTCCTTATTTATTGCAGTAATTTCTAATGTATAACATTCTACTATATCTATTACTGGTGTTGTAGTTGTGTTATTTAATGTTTTTGCTTCTTGTCTATTATTATCATATTTAATAGAAGTTGAACTTAATAAATTTATAACACTTCCCATGTAGTCTCTTTCTATTTCATCTTTTAAAGTCATTGATAACTCAAAACTTACTTTTGTAGTTGTCATTTGAGGTATTGTTAAATTGTAATCATTAGCTGAAAGAATCAATTGTCCTTTAGAAGGTTGTGTTTTAATTTCAGTTGTAAAAATTTCTTGTAATTGATTTGCAAAAACTCCATTTATTGTAATATTGTTTAATTCTTTTG
Organism: uncultured Clostridia bacterium; assembly: GCA_948857205.1. Taxonomy (GTDB): domain Bacteria; phylum Bacillota; class Clostridia; order TANB77; family CAG-508; genus CAG-269. The sequence continues at coordinate 54,324 of CAQPRV010000041.1, read as the reverse complement.
TTACTGCTGAAGATATAGAATTTGATACACTCGTATTTAATGTAGAGAAGTTATATGTTGACATATTATCAATTTTATATACTTTTGTATTTTTTACTTGACTATATTCTGTTTGTTTTGTTGAACCTTCTCCCATAATAACTACTACCATATGTCTACTTGTATCATTTTGTGTTTCTTCAACAACATTTTTTGCATCTGTATGTTCTTCTGTATCTGTAAAAGCTAATATATATTCATTTCCTGCTTTTCCTGTAAAAGAACTCTTTGCATCTGTTAGACCTGTAGCACTATTAATACCAGTATAACTAGTAACACTATTTATTGCATTAATAACTTCCTGTTTATTGTTTGTCATTGCTTTAATGTTACCACTATAGCTAGATACAGACATATATGCATCAGGTACTTTAGCATAAATTGCATTTACTAAATCTACTAGTTTTGCTTTATATGTAGTTATTTTACTTTCACTCCACATAGAAAAAGAGTTATCTAACATTATAGCAACTTCTGTTGACTTATATTGTAAATTCTCAACTTCCATCTTAAATGTAATCTTTTTATCTGAAACCCTTTTTATAGTTTGGTGCACTTTAATAGAACTATCTTCAATTACTTGTTCAGTTCCATCTTCTTTAATTCTTATAATTCCTCTTGTTGTTGTATCACTGTATGTTGTACTGATTAATAAGAACGTAACCAATAATACTATTGTAAAAATTAGAAATGCTTTTTTCTTCATCGTTATTTCTCCTTCTAGACTTTTAAATTTAAATATATATTTTACTTACTAAAAATTCTAAATAAATCTTACAATGTTCTACAAATGTTTACAATATATTAAATTTCCAATTTAAACAATTAACGACAAAAAGAGATAAAATCCTTTACGGAATTTTGTCTCTTTTTCATATTTCAATTATTTTAAGTTTATATAATATTTCTGTAATATTTCATTAATATTGTATATCAACTGTTAGGGACAACATGATTTTGGGGACGGAGGAAAAAATCATGATTCTTGTTGATTTTTTACTTTTTTACATTACTTTTTTATATTGAAATGGTATTAACAACTTTATCTATTCTTATTAATACTAATATCTAATAACTTCATATTCTGATTAATAATTGCCAAATTTCTCCGTCCCCACTGACCACAAGTTTTTTTAACACAATTTAAATGATAAACTCTTGTATTTTTTGGGAAATTATGTTATTCTGTTGTTATATTTTTAAAGATGACTTTTTTATACAATTTTTGTACATAATATTAATATATTTAAAGGAGAAACTTATGCTAAATTTTTTCAAAAACAAAAGAAAACTAAAATATATAATTGTAAGTATTCTTATTATTTCTATTTTATTATTAAGTTCAATTATATTTACAATTGTTAGTACACAAACTCTACAAAATAATAATACTGTAGAAATTGCAAAAGCAACTAATGGGTATTCTTATGATAATCCATATACCCCTATAGGATTTATGCATACTGAAGGCTCTTGGAATACTGGATTTGTTATTAAAGAAACTGCTACTGGTAATGAATTTGTTTGGGTTCCTGTAGATGGTAATAATATTAAACTAAAAAGAAGCAACTTTTCTAAAAGCTTTTCTATTATTAATCCAAATTCTACACAAGAAGATCCATTAGAACCTTCTTTTAATGTTAGTGTAACTACATATGGTGGATTTTATGTTGGTAGGTATGAAGCTGGTGTTGGTTCTACTAGTGGTAATAATGCTGGAGTTCCTGTTTGTAAAAAAAATGCTACTGTATGGACAAATATTAGTAGGGATAATGCCAAAGCTAGTGCAACAAAAATGTATCAAAGTAATAAAGAAGTAATTAGTTCTCTTGCAAGTTCGTATGCTTATGATACTATGCTTACTTGGTTAAAAACTAAAAATTATAATGTTGATTCTGATAGTAGCTCTTGGGGAAATTATAGAAATTCTTCTGATGGAAGTATTCATATTGCTGGTAAAGATGAAAAGAAAGCTAATAATATTTATGATATTGCTGGTAATGTTTGGGAGTGGACCACTGAAAACTATGGTAATGATGCAGTTGTTAGAGGTGGCGATGCTTTGAGTAATGGTTCTGTTTTACCTGCTGGTACTAGAGATCATGCTAAACCAAATAGTACTTTTTCTTATACTGGTTTTAGGGTTTTATTATATAGAGATGTTAATTATATTGATCCTATACCTGAAACAACATTAGTAGTAGCTGGTGGATCAAATCATACTGCTTATCTTGATAAAAATAAAACTCTATGGATGTGGGGAAAAAATTCTAATGGCGAACTTGGAGATGGTACTACTACACTTCAAAAAATGCCTAAACATATAAATGCAAGGATAAAATTTAAAGAAATTTCACTTTCAAGAGGTCTCGCAAAAAGTACTGATTCTAATGGTGGCTTTTCAGTTGGTATTGATGTAGATGGGTTTTTATATACATGGGGAAGCAATGGTTCTGGTCAATTGGGTACTGGCAATACTACAAAAGTAACCTCTCTTCAAAAAATTACTGTTAAATTAAATAATACTGACGTAAAATTCCAGAAAGTATCAGCTGGGCAAAGTCATTGTTTAGCAATTGATTTAGATGGTAATCTATGGGCATGGGGCTCTGGCGCTGACTACAGATTAGGTACTGGTAATACTTCTTCAGTGAAAACTCCAACAAAAATCACGTCTAATATTATATTTAAAGAAATCTCGGCCAGTAATTTTTATAATATGGCTTTAGATAAAGATGATAATCTTTACACTTGGGGAAGTGGTTTTCACAATAAATTATGTACTGGTAATACTTCTTCAGTGAAAACTCCAACAAAAGTAACAAAAACAACAAATAAATTTAAAAAAATTGCAGCAGGACAACAAAATAGTTTTGCAATTGATACGAATGGTTACCTTTGGGGTTGTGGTTCTAATTACAAAGGCAGATTAGGAATTGGCGATACTACATCTGAAAATGTTACTGAACTAAAACAAATTGCACCAGATAAAAAATTTAAAGATATCTCTGCCCATGGATATACTGCTATGGCAATAGATACAAATGGATTTTTATGGGGATGGGGAGAAAATAAATACTCTCAATTAGGAACTGATAAGAACGTAACACCAGTAGCAATAAAACCAATCTCAATTCCAATTGGAAAAAAAATACAAAAAATTTCAGTTGGAAGACATTATTTTATAGCAATCGATGAAGAAGAAAAAGTATGGGTATGTGGTCTTAATACAAAAAATGGAATGTTAGGAAATGACTCTACCAAAGAAGTGACAACACCAATTAAGATAAATATTAATTGACAATAAAATATTTAGAACAGAGGCTTTTCTGAGACCTCTGTTTTATATTACACTCAAATATATAATTTTTCTAAATACGTAAATAGAATTGGTGGTACAATACAAAAAATATCAGCTGATAATCGTCATTTCATAGCAATTGATGATAAAGAAAACATATTAGTAATTGGATCTAATGTGCGTGGACAATTTAGAAATGAACTCACAAAAAACTTTTAATAATACTAATCTCCTGTTTCATCTGGTTATAGCCTAATTCAAAAAGTTCATCTATTCTATTCATATCCAAAAGTCCCACCTTATCACTCTTAATCTTAACATTATAATCTGAACCATTAAGTTCATAATTAGACAACTCTCTACCAATTAAATTCAAAGAACGACTAGCAATTTCAACCAAATTTTTACTACAATCTAAATTTTTCTCATCATCAAAAATAATATTTAGTACAAAATCAGCACCCAACATCTTTAACTCTTTCCAAGGAACATTCTCCCTTACTCCTCCATCAATTAACTTTGTATCATTAAACTTACAAGGGCAAAAAACAACAGGATAGCTACAACTTCCTCTTACTGCCCTACCTATACTAATATCATTTTCAAATTTAATATCATCAGAAATATCATTTCTATTTTTACAAGAAGTAAAACAAATAACATTACCATTACATAAATCAACGCTTGGTATAACTAAAGGCATTTTAATATCAGATATATTAAAAATTTTCTTATCTCTACACACCTTATCAATCAACTTTTCAATTTGCTTACCAGAATTTAATCCTTCAATTCTAATTTTACCAGTAAAAATAAGACCTACAATAAGTCGTACTATCTGCATAAAATCAACATATTTAATCTTTTTGCAATACTTTTTAAAAATATCATACATCTCATCTGCACTATATCCAACTGCATATAAACAAGAAACAATACTACCAGAAGACGTTCCACCAATATAATCAAACTTAATATTTTCCTCCTCCAAAGCTTTAATAGCTCCTATATGAGCAGCTCCCTTTACTCCTCCACCTGCTAGGCACAATCCCTTTTTCACATAAATCACCCATAATAAAATATGAAAAAAAACAGAAATCGTGCCATTAGGGACGGAGAATTTTGGCAATTCCTTACTACTTTTTTTATACACAAAAAATATAATTATTTTTTATTTTTGCATAACTAAAAAGTGTTAACTAAAAAACTTGCCAAATTTCTCCGTCCCCAATGGCAAAAAAGATTGCCAAATTTCCTCAACTACATTGACAATTTTTTTGCAATTATGTTATTCTTTTAATATATTTAAAAATGACTTTTTTATATAATTTTTGTACATAATATTAATATATTTAAAGGAGGAACTTATGTTAAATTTTTTTAAGAACAAAAGAAAACTAAAATATATAATTGTAAGTGTTATTATCATTGCAATTTTACTATTAGGCTCAATAATATTTACTATTGTTAGTACACAAACGCAAGAAAATGATAATGCAATTCAAATTGCAAAAGCAACTGAAGGGTATTCTGCTACTAATCCATATGTCCCTATAGGATTTACTCATACTGAAGGTACTTGGGATACTGGTTTTGTTATTAAAGAATCATCTACTGGTAATGAATTCGTTTGGATTCCTGTAAATGGTACTAATCTTAGCTTAGCTAGAAGAGATTTTCCAAAAGATTTTCCAAAAAGCTTCTCTACTATGGATCAATGTTCAGATGAGTTAAATGATGACTTCAATGCAAGTGTTGGTACGTACAAGGGTTTTTATATTGGTAGGTATGAAGCTGGTGTTGGTTCTACTAGTGGTAATAATGTAGGTGTTCCTGTTTGTAAAAAAGGGGCTACTGTGTGGACTAATATTAGTAGAGATAATGCCAAAGCTAGTGCCGAAAAAATGTATCAATCTAATAAAGAAGTTTTTAGCTCTCTTGCTAGTTCATATGCTTATGATACTATGCTTACTTGGTTTAAAACCCAGAATTATAGTAAAAGTATATATAATGTTGATACAGATAGTAGCTCTTGGGGAAATTATAAAAATACTTCTAATGGAAGTATTCAAGTTGCTGGTAATAATGCTAAATGGAAAGCTAATAATATTTATGATATTGCAGGTAATGTTTGGGAATGGACTACAGAAAACTGTAGTAATGATGCAGTCGTTAGAGGTGGCGATGCTTTAAGTAATGGTTCTGTTCTTCCTGCTGGTACTAGAGATCATGCTAAAGCTAATAGTGCTTTTTCGTATACTGGATTTAGGGTTTTATTATATAGAGATGTTAATGCAATTACTGAAACAAAATTACAAGTTATAGCTGGTTCACATCAATCAGCATATATAAATGGCAATAATAAATTGTATATGTGTGGAAGAAACAATCTTGGAGCTATAGGTAATGGAAGTACAAACGATATCTATTCACTAACTGCTGTAAGTGGTAATATAGCTTTCAAAGAAGTATCACTTGGTAAAAGTTCAACTCTATTAATATCTAACACTACCTATACACCTGGGTTCTCATTAGGAATTGCTACAAATGGAGATTTATATTCATGGGGTGGAAACAAATATGGACAATTGGGAAATAATAAGACTTCAACTACAGCAACTGTTTTAACACCTACAAAAGTAGCATCTAGCATTCAAAAAGTTTCTGCTGGACAAAATCATTGTATAGCATTAAATTCATCAGGAAAGTTATTGACCTGGGGAAGTGCTACAAGTGGTAAATTAGGAAATGGTAGCACTTCTGGTACTGTTACATCTCCTACACAACTTAATGTATCTACAACATTTAAAGAAATATCAGCAGGTTATAGTCATAGTATAGCAATAGATAAAGATGGATATTTATGGTCTTGGGGTTCTGCTTCAAGTGGTAAATTAGGAAATAACAATACTTCTACTACTGTTAAAGTTCCTACAAAAGTTCCTAATATGCCTAGCAATATAAAATTCACAAAAATATCAGCTGGGTATGACCATAATTTGGCAATTGATACTAATGGAAATATATGGTCATGGGGAGCTAATACTAAAGGTCAGTTAGGTAGAGGCTTTAAGGTTGCTAATTTAAATAATCTAAATACAAGACGTGTTACTAGTCGTGCTGGAATAACAATAACTAATACTACTGTTAAAGTTCCTACACAAATTACAACTGGTACTAAATTTATAGATATTTCTTGTGGATATCAATATAGTATGTTCATAGATGAAAATGGAAATTTATATGGATGTGGATTAAATGATTTTGGTCAGTTAGGAACAGGCAATAATGAAGATCAAAAAACAGTAACAAAAATTACCATTCCAAATAATCAGCCTGTATTAAAAGTTTCAGCTACTGTAAAACATACTCTAATAATAGATGCTCAAGAAAATATAAGAGTATTTGGAAATAATGCTTATGGTCAATTAGGAAATAATTATACATCACCTTTATATAGCCCAACAGTAATAACCAAACCTTAGATAAAAATATATAATTTAAGAGAGTATGTACTCTCTTTTTTATTTTAAAAATTCATATCTATATATATTTAAATTTCAATACTATTTTTATCTTTTAAAAAGTAAATATTTTCAAATTTTTCAAAGCACATTGACAATTTTCTATCAATTATGTTATTAAATTGTTTTATTTTAAAATAAATTATAATAAAACTACTTTTTTTCTAAACACTAACTTAAATATATTTACAAAAACTTATTAATAACACTAATCTCTTGTTTCATTTGTTTATAGCCCAAATTAAAAAGTTCATCTATTTTATCCATATCCAAAAGGCCTACCTTTTCACTCTTAATCTTAACATTATAATCAGAACCATTAAGTTCATAATTAGACAACTCTCTACCAATTAAATTTAAAGAACGACTAGCAATCTCGACCAAATTTTTACTACAATTTAAATTCTCATCATCATCAAAAATAATATTTAGTACAAAATACGCACCCAACATCTTTAATTCTTTCCAAGGAACATTCTCCCTTACACCACCATCAATTAACTTTGTATTATTAAACTTACAAGGGCAAAAAACAACAGGATAACTGCAACTCCCTCTCACAGTTTTACCTATACTAACATCACTTTCAAACTTAATATCATCAGAAACATTATTTCTATTTTTACAAGAAGTAAAACAAATAACATTCCCATTGCATAAATCAACACTTGGTATAACTAATGGCATTTTAATATCAGATATATTAAAAATATTCTTATCTTTACACACTTTATCAATTAAATTTTCAATTTCCTTACCAGAATTTAAACCTTCAATCTTAATCTTACCAGTAAAAATAAGACCTATAATAAGACGTAATATCTGTATAAAATCAACATATTTAATCTTTTTGCAATACTTCTTAAAAATATCATACATCTCATCTGCACTGTACCCAACTGCATATAAACAAGAAACAATACTACCAGAAGACGTTCCACCAACATAATCAAACTTAATATTTTCTTCTTCCAAAGCTTTAATAGCTCCTATATGAGCTGCTCCCTTTACTCCTCCACCTGCCAAGCATAATCCCTTTTTCACATAAATCACCCATAATAAATTATGACAAAAAGCAGAAATTGTGCCATTGGGTGCCATTGGGGACGGAGAATTTTGACAATATTTTTTATTTAATAGTTTCAGCAATACAAAAAAATATCGTTTTTTATTCTAAGTAACTCCATAATCCCCCTTAATACTATTAAGTTAAGTATAAATATTTAAAAATAATTAATTTTATCTTTAACTTATAAACATCTAAGTATCCATTTATGAATAATTAAAAAATCTCTAAAACTTTTTGCTAAAATTCTATGTCCCCAATAACAAAAAAAATCATAAAAAATTGCTAAAATTCTCCATCCCCAATGGCACAATTTTTATTTTTATGTTATATTTAATAATATAGAAAGGAAACTTGTTATGGATAAAAATTATTATGAAATTTTAGAAATAGATAAAAAAGCATCTACAGAAATAGTAGAAAAAGCATACAAAACATTAGTGAAGAAATACCATCCAGATTTACAAGAAGGCTCAAAAAAGCAGGAATGTGAAGAAAAACTAAAATTAATTAACGAAGCATATGAAATATTATCTAATCCAGAAAAAAGAGAAAAATATAATCAAGAAATTGAATATAAATATCAACAAAATATAAAAGATAAAGATGAAGATACAAATACAGATACAAATTATCAAACAAATAATGACTATAACAATACTAAATCAAATATTAATGCAGATTATGAGCAAAATAATTATCAGTCTTATGAAAATACTCAACCATCATACCAAAATCTTGATGAAAAGGTAAGACGAGCAAGACAACAAGCAGAGTTTCAAAAGCAGTATAATAAGAAAATGAATGATGCAATTAATAAAGCATATCATGATGCATATATTCAAGATTTAAAAAATAGGGGATATAGAATCAGATATAAAAAAACATTTAAAGATTATATTAATGGATTTCTATCTTTAATTATTTTTGTATTTATTGTAGTTGTTTTATGGCAAATTCCCTTTATTAGAAATTTTTTTATAAATATGTATGAAGAAAATAAAATTTTACATTATCTTGTAGATTTAATTTTAAAAATATTTAATATGTAAAATGCCATTAGGGACGGAGAAATTTGGCAATTTTTTATTTAAGTTTTAGTTATATAAAAATATTGTTACATTCTTTTATAAAAAAACTCAATTGAAATTGCCAAATTTCTCCGTCCCCAATGGCATTATTTTATGTTGAATGACATTACAAAATCTGTATTTTCTTTTAATTTCATTATTATATTCATACTCGTTTCTTCAGTATTGCTATTATCCTTTGGTATTAAATCTATTGATTGTTCATATACTCCTAATTCTTCTTTAAATTTATAGTATTGTACATCATATCTATGTGGATAATTTGTTTTCATATATTCTTCAAATTTTTCTATTGTATCGAAATTATTATTTTTAAAATTATCATCCAATTTATTATATATATAATTATAATCATGAATATTTAGTGCTCTAATAATTTTATCAACATTCATCCCTATTTTAGTTTGAAGATTTTCAGTTTCATATTTATCTATGAATTCTTGAGTATCTAAAGTGTATGTATCAAGCATTATTTTATAATCCATTATAGCATTTTCTTTTAAAATATAATAATTATCAAATTGATCTATAAAAATATATTCATTACTATCTTCTTTTTCATTTATTTTATATTTAACAATTGTTATAGATAATATATCTTTCATATTATCTTCTACATATTTTTTATACTCTGAATAATTATTAAATTTTACTTTTTTGTATTCTTCATCTAAAAAATCATAAGACTTTTCTAGATTATCTACAATTGAATTTTGATATTTTGATAAATATCTATTCATTATTGTAATATCATCTATATTATTAAACTGAAATGTATTATAATCATTTTCTTTAATTTCGTCTATTGAAATATTACATTCTGCAATTTTTGTGCTATCAATATAATTATTTTCTTCCATATATTCTTGCGGTAAAATATAAAATGTTTGATTCTTTGAATCCATTTCTACCATAAGATTATACTGTTCATTTTGATTCTTTATCTTATCTACAATATTGCCATATACAAAATATATAGTTATATTTGCAGATTTCTCAATACAATATACATCATCTATATTAAAGCTAAGCTTTGTCATATCTGCTTGATATTCACTTAAATTGTCTATATTAAATATATTTACTTTACTGAATACATTTTCTTTATTTATATTTTTATTTTGTATATAATCTTTGTCTAACATATTATATACATATTCATTATTTTGATATAAGTTAGCATCTAAAAAACTATTATATATTTCTTCTATAGCAAAGTACTTATTTCTATTTTTCTCTTTTACTAGTTTATTTTCTGCTTCATAATTAGCTATCTTTTCACTCTCAATTTCCTGAAAATCGGAACCTGTATGATTTATTTTTATTCTAATTATCAGAAAAATTATTAAAACTATTACTATAATTACTGATAACAAAATTATTAGTCTTTTTACTTTCTCCAATACAACACCTCCTATTTTATTTTGTTACTCTCAATATTTTTAAAATCTGTGATTTAGTATGAGCTGATGAACTAGATTCTGGTAACTCTTTAGTTCCACTTGCTTTTATTGAAGAATTACCTCCACAGTTATAAACTATAAATTTGCTACTACTTGAATCACTTTCTTTTGCCACAATTTCTACATGTGAACTGTATACTAGTATATCTCCTGGTTGTGCTTCTGATTCTTTTACAACTTTCCATCCATTTGGATTGCTATCAAAAGTTCCTGAATTCCATTGATACATTCCTTTTGTAAATCCTTTTACATTTGATTCCACTAAAACCCATGTTACAAATGAACTACAGTCTATTGTTTTAGTTTTAGTGTTAGGAAGTGTAATACCAGCTTGTTCATAATAATACCCATTTTTTCTTACATATTCATGAACTTTTATTGCATTTTGTACAATTTCTCCTTTTGATGATGTTGATGTCGCAACTTTTATTTCCTTTCCAGATTGATCTGTATATTTACCTTCATGGAATAATTTCCAATTGGCATCACATCTACCGTTACTTTCTGGATTTCCACCTATCTTTGTTGTAAAATAATATCCATTTGCATTAAATCCACCTCCTGTTTTATATGATTGACAATGGTTTCTTAATTCCTCTGTATTTCCATATTTGGCATACATTTCAACAAAATTTCCAATATTTCCATATTGATATGTAACGACTGCTAAAGCATCTATTTGTTGTTCATTTAATGGTGGCTTGCATTTAGAAGTTATACTAATAACCCTATTACGTTTAGTTTCTAACTCTTCCTTTGTTAAATTATCAACAAAATCTACATCTACATAATCTCCTACATTTGTAGAATATCCTGCTTTTTTAAATCTTGGTTCTAAACCACTAGTCTCTAAATCTATTCCATATCCTACTGTTCTATTTTCTTTAACAAGTCCAATTTTATATTTTTTACCATTAGGACTTAATCCTTCATGACCTTCCCATGCTTTTAAATATTCTAATAAAGCACTTCCACTGGCATATATACTAGTGCTACCACTTTCGCTACTATCTGTCTCTTTAAAATCTTTTAATTCAAATTCTCCAAATTCATATTCTACTACACCAAATTCCATGTCAGTAGCCTTATAAATTAAATACTTAGTCAAATTAAGCAAATTTGCAGTCTTTTCATTTTGTTCAATAATAGAAAATAAATATCCACTACTTCTAACCTTACCAACCATATTATGTTTATGATATAACTTTATAAACTTATTCTCTACACCTTTAGTATGATTATTACCAAATTCATACTCATTAGCAATAATATCTGTAGTAATAGACTCTCTAGAATAATTAACATAATTATAAGTAATTGGATTTCCTTCTGCATCTACTCCACCTGAAGCAGACCCACTTTCAGTTACCTGTGCATCAGTCAATGTATTTGAAGTTGACTCATTAACTGTTCCACTAACATTAATAGTAATTTTATCTTTATCACCCATTCCTAAAGACTTTGTACTATAACTTACATCATTATATGTTTTAACACACCAAGTATCAACATAAGTAACATTAGTTGAAGTACTTACCTCTTCTGTAATTAATTTAGTACTTCCAGAATCAGTCCAACCAGTAGAAAATCTACTATCACTTGCTTCTGTTTTATATTGAGTTACTGTAACTTTTTGAGTTGTAGTAATATTATCTTGAACAGCTATTACTACTTCAGACTTCAATATTACATCTGCTAAATCTTTTGAAAAGTCTTCATAATTGCTATCTATATAGAAAAACATCAAATATTCAAATGGTACAATATATTGTTGTAAAGTAGTAGTTAAATCAACTGGAGGATTTTCTACAACTATAATATTTCCTTCTTCGTCTATGTACCAAGTAGCTGTAATTACCTTTTTTTCTTCATCTAGAGTAAGCAATTTCAATGCTCTTGTATCATTTTCATTAACTAGTTGTCTAAAATCATCTAAAGGAATATATTTTAAATTATTTATATTTGATCTTATACTAGTAGTAACAGTTTCATGTTCTTTATGAGTAGAAGAATGTCCTTTATGTTCTGATTTAAAATATTCATTAAGTCCTTCAACTATTCCTTGAGCATATTTTATAATTCCATTTTGACTTTTAATTATATCTGCATCTGGACTTCCATCAATAAACGCTCCCTCTGTTACTACAGAAGGAAATCCTGTACTAGCTGCATTTTCTATAATAGTTAGACTCTTTCCACTTTTCTCTATGTCACTTCCTTCTCCCCTATTTTTTATTCCCATAGAATTTGAAATAGTTTTTGATAAAATTTCAGCAAGTTCTTGTGATATTCCATCATCTTTTTTATAAATTACCTCTGATCCAGTACCTCCACCAGCATTAAAGTGTATCTGAATACATAAATCAGGGTTCGCATCTCTAGCCAATTGTCTTCTTTGACTTAATTTAATTCCTCCAGGATTATCAGAAGTACTACCTGTTTGTACAACTTTTACATTAGAATAATCTTTTAATAATTCTTCAACCTTTTCTGCAACTTTTATTGTTAATTCTTCTTCTACTAGTTCTCCTGATGAAGCACCTGTATTATCTGTATTATTATGACCTGCTGCTATTGCAATTGTATACGTTTTCCCTTCTTGTCCCATTATTAAGCCTTTTGCTCTTGAAGTTGTTTTTACATCTTTAACTTTACTAATTTCTTCAGTAATATGCTCTGCATCATCACCATCTTTAGTAATTAAAGTCTGAGCTAAAATATATCCTGTAATATCTTCATATTTTACTTCAACATATGTAGTAGTTTTCTTAGTTAAGGAATTAACACTATTTTTATAATTTCCTGTATATGTAACTGTACTTCCTTTTGGAATCATTAATTTTTTATCTGAATCTTCTCTATATTGTACATCAAAATATCCTGTTCCTGTACCTGGATGTAATTTAGATTCTCTTTCTTTATATACTATTGCTCTATTTATTAATTTTAGCTTTTTATTTTTTTCCCATCCCTTTACAAATTCCTCATATTCACTAATTTGTACAATATCATCAACTGTTTCTTCTTCAATTACTGTTGTTTTTCCAGCTCCTGTATTTACCATTACTCCAATATCTTTATCTGGTGTTACTCTTCTAAAGTTAACTACTCCTTGGAATCCATCACCATCTTCTGGCACATTTCCTCCTAAATTAGGGTATTTCATACATACTTCTGCTTTTAAAATATCTTTTAAAAAATCTAAATCTTTAGGAAGATTATGATATCCTGATTGTGTATTTACCTTATTTATATAATTTTCTAATACTTCATCAATATCATCAATAAAATCTAAATAGTATTCACCTTCGCTATTCTCCTTAATTTGAATTATATCTGACATGTCTTCAACTTTAAAATCACTATATATTTCTTTAGCATTTGCTTTTGCTGTAAATAATTCTGTTACCCAATCAATTGCAACAACTACTATTAGAATAACACTTGATATTAATAAAAGTGGTATTATTGTAAATAATGTAGTAATAACTGTGCTTACCATGGCTGCCATTTTTAGGGGCATATTTTTAGTTGCTTTTTCAGCTACTTTTTCTGCTTTATTTTTTAAAATATTTAAAATAATTTTAATCACCCTCTTATAAATTTAAATTTCTATCTTTAAAGTGTTATCTTCTACATCATTATTTTGCTTGTATTCTTCATAATTAACGATATTTTCAAAGTTTATTTCTTTTATTTCTAGATTTTCTCTATAAGCATCATTAAATTTTATTTTTATTGTTTTCATCTCATTTGGTTCTATTATTAAGTCACTTTCTTTATTTTCATATAGTAATGAATAAAATTTATTATCTAGATTATCCACTAAATATGTAGTATTAGTTTTCTTTCTTGTATCTAATAATATTGTTTCATCAGTATTATTTTTTACATTTAATGTGTAAATTTCACTATACATGTATATATCTACAATTTGTGCACTTATTTGTAAGATATCATTACTAGCCTTTTTAAATATCTCTTTTCTACCTATGTATTTATCAATATTTAGCTTAAAGTCTCCACCTTCTGGTACAATTGTTACAAAGTCTTCTTGATAGCTCTCTTCGCTATTTTTACCTGTTGATAGCATATCTTCAAATATTTTTACTTGATATATATAAATATCATTACTTTTTGACCAAGACTGAAATGAATATTTTTTATTCCCTTCAAATCTTTCTTTATAATATAATTCTTCGAATAATTCCTCAGTTTTATATTTTAAATTCTTTATATTATTTGATAGCAAATCATATGCCTTTTGTGGTTCATGATTAATACAGTGTGTAAAAAATTCATCTATTAGTTGACCAAAATCGTTTTTATATTCGTCAGATACTTCGTCTCCTGACATTATTGTTTTGCTTTCATTATTATAAGAAACAACATTAGATGTTGTTTCTTTTTCTATATTATTCTGTTTTTCAATCCTTCTCTGTTTTGCAAATGAATTAAGCACTTGTATTAATATTAGTATAAATATAATTATAAAAATGGCTATCCATACTTTAAATCTATTTTTATTATAATATCTAATTAAATTATGCATGGTTTCTGCCCTCTTTCTTATTATTCTGCTGACGTTCCATTAGAGCCAGTTGGTGCTCCTCCATTTGGTTGAGATGTTGATGTCCCTGCTGGATTTCCATTTCTATTTGCTCCTGTTGGATTTTGTGATCCTGTTGGTTGTGTATTTCCACCTGTTCCAGCTGGTCTTTGTGCTCCTGAACCTCTTGGTCTTCCTCTTGTTCCTGTTGGTCTCTGTGTTCCTGATCCTGATGTTCCTCCATTTTCATTTGATCCAGTTGGTCTTTGTGTTCCTGAACCTCTTGATCTTCCCCTTGTTCCTGTTGGTCTCTGTGTTCCTGATCTTGATGTTCCTCCATTTTCATTTGATCCAGCTTGCCCTTGTGCTCCTGTTTGAGATGTTTGTTGTGGTGGGGTAGCAGGTTTTCCTATTTTTCCAACTTTTTTGTAGTAATCTCCTAATCCGTATGCTTCTGCTAATGAATTCATAACTTCTAATTGATTTGAAGTTCCTCTTACCTTACTTTGTACTACACCTTCAAGTGCTGTACGTTTCTTTTCATCTGTAATTGAATCTTTTTTAACTGATTGTGATCTTGCAAAGTCCATAACATCTACCGTCTTTTGATGATAATCTCCGTTTATACCACCATGGTTTGCTTCTAATGTTAATCCTCTTTCAATATCATCTTCATCTGTAATTCCTGCTTGTTGATAATCATAACTTGCATTCATTAAATCTTTTGCACTGTAACTCTTTCCTGTATTATTATAAATTCTTGCTGCCATATCTTGATATTTACTTTTTTCTTTTTTATTATTCATAAAGTCTTTTTTTGCTAATTCATTATTTTCTATCGCTCTTTGTTGTCTAGCATATCCTGTGCCATATTTTTGCTCATTTATCATTTCTCTAATATCGTTCTTTTTATCAATTATTTTATTTTTAGCATTTTTAGCAGATCTATATGGATTATTTGGTAATTTATCAACTAATCCTCCTACATTTTTACCTAAGCTTCTACCAAATGCTCCTCCTGTTGCAGCATATTGAGCAGCTTTAAATACACCTTCTCCTGTTGCAATTCCTGCTCCAAATCCTATCGTTGCTCCTGCTACTGTTCCTGCTGTAGATAAACCAAATTTAGTAATACCTTTAGTAGCTTTCCAAGTACCCTTTGCTAATGATTTAGCACCTTTTATTGCCAATTTCTTCTTCCATCCTGGAAGCTCTTGAGGTCCTTGATCTGCATTAATATCAGAATCTTCTTCAGGTTCAGGATTTTGTTCTTCTCCTATCGCTGGGTCATAACCACGTGGTGGTACATTTAATTGTGCTTGTCCTTGTTCTTCCTCTTGATCTTCCATTTGCTCTTCATTTTGTCGTTCTTGATCTTCTTGCCATTGCCTTTTTTGTGCATCTAACTCTTGATATCTCATCTGTTTAGCACCTAGTTCAGGATTCATATATATATCATTATTATCATATTGATCTAATTCCTCTCCTAATCTATCCATTTCGTCTTGACCTTCAAAATAAGGCTCTGGTTCTTCAATTGGTGGATCTATCATATCAATATCTGAATCATCATAATCGTCTCCTTCACCATCATCCTGTCCATCATGTTGATAATAATCCATTCCATAATCATCGTTATCATTACCATCATTATTATTATCTTCGTCATCTGAATCACCACCAAAGCTTCCTAAAGTAGGTCTTTCTTGCATTCTTATTCTTCTATCAGATGAATCTGATGAACCTGAATCATCACCATTAGAAGATCCTCCTTTCTTATGTCCTCCACCCATTAGTGAACCTAATTTATTCAATCCTTGCATTGCTAAAGCACCTCCAGCAAATGATCCCAATCCGCTTGGTGTTGAAGCTTTATCAAGTTTAAACATGCTCTTAATAAACTTCTCTGCTGGAATTAAAAATCCTATTGCAACTAATGCATATATAACATTTTCCTGTGCTAATTCAGCAGAAGATGTTACAAATACAGTATATAAAATCAGATGTACTGGTTGAATTATCGCATTCATTGTGTATTCCTTAAACCACAAATTAAATGCTTGTGCTTGTCCATCTCCCATTTTATCAATTGGATATGTTAATGCAACTAATGGTGCTATCATTGTAAAAAAGGCCATATATAAGAATCTCTTAAAATAAAGAAATGTAAATCTATATGTATAAAATACTAATGCTACATACACTACAGTATATGCTGCTA
This sequence comes from uncultured Clostridia bacterium, assembly GCA_948857205.1. GTDB lineage: Bacteria > Bacillota > Clostridia > TANB77 > CAG-508 > CAG-269. The sequence goes on along the minus strand of CAQPRV010000041.1, from coordinate 37,070 downwards.
CCTCTTGTACATCAGAAGATTGAGCTCTAAATCTTACTAAACCTGTTAAATTTGTTTTAAATGCAATGTTTTCTCCACTTTCCTTTATTTTTATTCCATTATTAATCTCTGTATCAAATATTTCTGTAACCTTATCTGTTAACATTAAAATACCTGACATAATAAAGTGAATTACAAATACAAGACATAATGCAACAAACCAATTATTCATATTTTCTTTATATTTTGCTTTATCAACAGCTGTAGAACTAATTGTAATTCTAATACCCAGATAAATTAATACTGACAATAATCCAACAATTGCTATATTTCTAAAGGATTTATACCATGAAGAAATAATATTACTTAACTTTCCAGCAGCTGATCTTGATTTTTCTATAGCTGATTTAGAACCTGTTACTTCTTGATACTCATTCCTTCTCAAAAAATTAACATCTAATGCAGCTATCTTATTAGCAAAAATGTTTTCTGGTGAATATAACATATTTGGAATTTCATATTCTGTTCCTTTAAATGCTTTTGTATTAATTCTTCCTGGTTCAAATACATAATCATAATCACTATTTGCCAATTTATTACTTAAATATAACCAAGAACCGCTACCACTTTTTAAGTTAACATCATCTTTTGGTAACATTGCTGATCCTACACCATCTGTTCCAAGCATAACACTATTTAGTAATCCCATAGCAATATCTCCTGCAACAGAAACTAATTGAAGTAATTCTTTTAATAACGTACTTCCAAGAGCTTCTGCAAAACCACCATAAGAACGTTGTGGAACTGAAAAAATTGTTACTAATACAATTGAAACTGAAATTATTATCTTATGTATAATACCATTTCTAGTAAAAAACTTCATTTTTTCCTCCTTAAATATTGTTTGCTCTCTTTCTCATCTTTACCAAGTTATTTAAATTTGTTTCAACAAATTCAAACTCTTTTGCAGTAGGTGTTATTTGTATAATAGCAGTATCTGCACCTACTTTTAACAATCCTTCACCTTTTAAACAAGTTATTAAAAATCCTGCTTCACCATTACTTAACTTAAATACTGACTTTAAATATTCTATTTCAGACTTATCTTGTGCTAAAAATAGTTTTGTATCTGATGATGTTAAAACTGCTTGTGCTTCTGGTTTCTCATAAAAGTCCTGAAATCTTTGTGAAACAATAGCTAATGATACATTTCTCTTTCTTGCACGTCTTGCCATAGTATTTAAAAAGTCTACTGCTTCTGGATATGGTAATAACATCCAAGCCTCATCAACTAATACCCTTTTCTTTCTAGCTTTTGTTTTATCTTCACTATTTTTCTTTACATATTTCTCCCAAATCCAAGAAAGAAGTATTTGTTGAGCAAGTGGTCTTGCAAATCTTTCTTCCAATTGAGAAATATCTAAATTAATAAACGGTGCTCCATCTAATAATTCAAATGTAGATTGTCCATCAAAATATGCCATTTGCCCATTAAATTCTCTAATATATTGTTTCATAACTTTTAATAAATAACTAAAATGGAATTGGTAATCTGGATTTTTATTTTCTCTAGCCTTATTTTGCAATCTTTTATACCAGCTACCTATTGTTGGCATTTCTTTTTTTCTTTTATATAATAAGTCTCCCTTTTGTAATTCATCACCTGATTGATATAAACTATTTGGATTGTTTGTTATTCCTAAGCTAGCATATTCTTCTGCTACTGTTTCTGCTATAACTTGTTTTGTTAACTCGTTTACTTCTGTACTTCTTGTACTACCTCTTGCCATTGTAAGTAGTGCTTGCGTAACGTCTTCAACTTTATTCTCTACATTTAAAGCTGTTCTTTCTCTACCTGTAATTGCATCCTTTACGGATTCTGGCTCTATATCAAACAGATTAATAACTGTACTTGAATTTGGACTTAATACAACATTAATTCCTCCTAAGCTTTCTGCAACTATTGTGTATTCACCTTCTGCATCTAATGCTAAACTTTCTATTCCCATTAATACAGATGATCTTGATATTAAAGTTTTCATTGTAACAGATTTACCTGCACCAGATTTAGCAAATATAACCATATTATAATTGCTTAAAGATGGATGGAAATTGTCAAACAATATTGGTGTTCCTGTTTGTTTATTAAATCCTAATGGTATTCCTGTTGGATGTCCTACTTCCGAAGTAGTAAATGGAAATACTGTCCCCATTGATCTACTATCAAAAGAGTGTATCTTTTTTATGTCATCATTCATTAGTGGTAAATTTGATTTAAAAGCTTCTTCTTGTATTGCCCATGCACTTTTTATTCCAACTAGTGATTTTGACATTTCTGCTGAAAGTAATTTTGTTAATCTTTCTAAATCTTCTAAACTATATGCAAATAAAGTAGATATAATTGATGCTTCATACATTTTATTAAATCCTGCTGCTATTTGATCTCTTAGTTGTTCTGCTTCATATCTCTTTTGACCTAATGTACTTTCTCTGTTTATATTTCCTCTATCTGCTGCAACAATTCTTTCTGTCTCTAATTCATTTATTACTTTGTTTAATTCATTTTGTGATCTTGATTCTGCAACTGGTGTTATATATATTGATGTATTAATATCATCAAACATATATAAATCTCTAAATAAATCTGGAAAAGTACACATACGTGGTAAATTTGAAATAAAGAAACTACGTGCATATCTTTTAACATTAGAGATTATTTCTAAATGATCTATTTTAGATACATCTATCCCAGATGGTGCTATTAATTCTTTAATAGTTTTTGTTCTTAAAAAACCTGGCTCTTGTTTATTTTGTTGTTGCTCTCTTTCTTCTTGTTGTTTTAGTTGTTTCTTTGACTTCTTCATTCTGTTCTTCTCCTCCTTCTTCTTCTGTTTTTCTTATTTCTTCTATAGCTTGGTCTGCAATTTCTTGACCAACATATTCTTTGTTTTCACTTAATATAATTTCTGCCATTCTCCTAACAAGTTCTTCTAAATCTTCTTGTTTTGTTTCTGCTATTTGTTGTGGTTTTGATTTTACTTTTTCTATAGTCTCGTTTGCTAAGTCTATTGCTCTTTCTTCTATTTCTTTATCTAATGCTTTTATTTTCTTTTCAAATACATCTGGAGCTGTTGAATATAATTCTTCATATCCTGATTTTAATATCTTATCTATTCCAAATACTTCTGATTCGTCCCTGTTATATGCTACATATAGTAATTCTACTAACTCATTTGAAGATAATATTTTTCCGTTTATAGAACATGATGATAATGTTCTAATAATTGATTGTGATTTAGTATATAATTCAGAAAATGCCATATTTTTTACTTCTTCATATATGTATTTTCCATCTACTGCTTCTTCTGGAAAATATGGAATTATAATATAGTATTTTTTATTTAATACATTTTTGTTTAAGCTCATTTTTTCTGTATTAGCTACTAAATCTTTTCCATATTCTAATAAGTTTTTTTGTTTTGTTATTTCAAAATATACTTTATCTAAGTCTTTTTTAGAATATATTCCAGATGATTGCATTGTTCTATATTCAAATAATTTTTGTGTATATGCATCTTCAATATCCTTTATTTTCTTTTTATATGTTTCTATACTATTTTCTAAGTTTATTGTTCTAGTTTGTATATATATTTGGACTGGGTGTCTTAATGTATTTAAAAACTGTTGAAATCCTTCTTCAACACCTACTTTTTCTGTGTTTGACATTAAGTCATAGTTAACACCTTGACATTCTACAACCATTAAAAATCTCTTTCCTTTTTTTTGTATAATCATGTTGTCTTCAATTTTATCAAATTCCATAAAATCTATAATTGATTGTTTACTATAAGTGCTATCTATTTTATTTAGTTCTTTCTTTTTTAGCTCGTTTCCTGTTTTATCATTAAAGGCATTTTCAATTTCCTCTTTTTGTTTTTTCTCTTTTATCTTTAACATTAAAAATATTACACATAACGTAATCAAAATAACAAACATTATACTTAATATCATTACTAGTATTTGAGAGATTTCCTCATTAGTCATCTTTTGTTACCTCCTTTTTCTCTACTTCTTCTTGTTTATACACATATATTCTATTTTTTTTCATTTTAAATCTAATTGCTCTTTTTATTACTTCATCTATGTTTTCTCCTCCTGTCTTTTTAGTAATTTCAAATGCAGTTGAATCAGGAACTTTGAATGTACCAATAATAAATCCAATTAGTCCACATACACATACACAAATGACTCCTATAAAACTAGTTCCAATTGTTTTAAATATAAAATAAAATATTAGTCCAATAGCCACACCTATTAGGCTATATATTAATGCTTTTGTTGAGAATATAAATAATATTCTTCCTTCTCCTTTTACATTTCTTGGTAAATTATATGTTCCCAATTTTATTCCTCCTTATTTTTTTGTATAACTCTTCTTATATTTAATTATAACAAAAAAGCTCAATAATTGTAACATTTTTGAGCAAAAAAAGACAAAATAATATATTTTTAATATGCCTGTAATACAACTGTAATGTAATATAAATGTAATAAAGAGAACAAAACTTATTTTTGTCCTCTTTATTTTTATTATTCTAAATGTGTAAAGAATTCAAATACAACAGTTGATATTACTGATGCTCCAAATATTAATGCTGCACCTACTAAATATGGTATCATTACTTTCTTGTATTCTGCCTTTTCTTCCGCACTTCCCATCATGTACTTTATACCTATTACTATCAATATAAGTACTGAAATTACTATACCTGTGGTTCGTAATATTCCCATTACATTTCCTCCAAGTTGCATTAATTCATCTTCACCTTTTACTTCTGCTTTAGGTTTTAATTCCCCAGGACTGGTAACTGTTTCACCACCAGAACCACTAGCACTACCAACTCCTGCCGCAAATGAATTTACCGATATGGAAATTAATGTTATTAACATTAAAATAATACTAAATATTTTTACTACATTTTTATTCATATTTTTTTCCTCCTTATTAGACTATTTTGTTTTATTATTTCAAATTAGAAAAGAATTGATATACAACATTTGCAATTACAGATGCTCCAAATATTAAAGCTGCTCCTACTAAATATGGTATCATTACCTTCTTATATTCTGCTTTTTCTTCTGCACTTCCCATCATGTATTTTATACCTATAATTATTAATATAAGCACTGATACAATTATACCAGTAGTTTGCAATATTCCCATAATACTGCTACCAATATTTGATACTGCTTTACCTCCTTCTGTTGATGTATTTGGTTCTATTTGATTTGGTGGTTTTAGAGCAAATGAATCTACTGATATAGTAACTAATGCAAAGGTTATTAAAATTATACCAATTATTTTTATTATTTTTATCATTTTTTTATTCATGTTTTATTTCCTCCTTATTTAATACTATTTTCTCGCATTAATATATATTCTTCTATTAATAGGATAACATTAAATTTTACTTTTTGCAACAATTTTATTACCTTTTTTACATAATTTTATATATTTTGTGCAATTTGATAAATTATCTGTGGCACTAAACTACCAGAAAATAACATAAATGCTCCTATAATATATGGAATTAATGTCTTTTTATATTCAGCCTTTTCTTCTATACTTCCTAACATATATTTGAATCCGATTATCATTAATATTATAACTGATAATACTGTACCTACTATTTGTACATATCCTAACATTTTTTCAACTTTTTCTTGTGCTTTTTTCGGAGTTTTTGCTTTTCCTTTATAATTGTCAAGATCTCCTAATCCTAATTCTTCTCCTCCTTCTTCAAATGAATCATCTTCTTTACTTCCGACCAGTATATATACCTTCTTCTGTTGTAGTACTTCCTCCTTCTATACTTGATGAACTTCCTACTGTTGCTCCTCCTGAGCCTTTCTTTCCTGTTGTGGAACTACTACTAGAACTTCCTTTTCCACTTGAAGCACTTCCAGCTTTTGCAGCTTCTGAATATATTGGTATTAAAGAAATTACTAAAAATAAAATGGTTATAATTGTTATAACTGTAATTATTTTTCTTCTCATTTAATCACCCCCATATATTTTGCATCATATTTACAATAAATTTCCATGCTACAAATCCACCAAACATTACTAGACATCCTATTAAATAAATTAATAACATTTTTTTATATTCTGCTTTTTCTTCTACTCCTGATGTCATTAGTTTTATTCCTATTACTCCTCCTACAATAACTGCTACAAATACTCCCACCGTTAGTAATATATTATATGTTGTTTGTGAAAATCCCTGTAGGGCACTTTCATCATATTTTAGGCTACCTTTTTTTAAAAAACTATCTGCATCTGATACCATATCATCTATACTTTGTTCTGAAGTGCTCGCTGATGATACTCTTTTAGGTTGTTTATATATTTCACTTTCTGTTGCTTCAATTACTTCTTTTCTGTCATTTTCTTCATCAACAATTTCTCCCCACTTATCACTTCTTTTCTTTCCATCAACCTTTTCTTTTCTTTCTTCTAGTGACATGTTTTCCATAGCTTCTGCCATCATTTTAAATGCTGCATTTTTCTTTGTATCATCTTTACCAGCACTTTTGTATTTTTTATATGCTTTATCAAATTCAGCTCCCCAGTCTTTATCTTTTCCGTCATCTTTTCCATATTCTTCATCCATTGTTAAAAGTTCTTGATAATATGCAGCATATTTATATGCTTGTGCTAAAAATGCATAATCCCCATCAACTGCTAATGTATCATTACATAAATTTTTATAATCTTTTTCTACTTGTTTTTTTTGTTCTTCTCTTGATGGATAGCCTTGTACCATCTGTATATTATTATCTATATATGCTAGTGAACTATCAATATCAATATATCCAGCAGATGTAGCTTTTTCAGATAACTCTTTTATTTTTGAATTTAATTCTTTTTCTTCTTTTATGCTAGCTATTCCATATTTACTAATAAACTCTGTTATTGTAGCTGGTCTTGTTGATTCATATAAGTCTAAATCTTTACTGCATATTAGTCCTTTTGTTATGCCTTTTTTTACTTCGAAATAGTATGTTGGCATTCCAAAATGTGCTACTTCAACGTCTGTTTCATATTCACCAGTATATTCAACAATTTCACCCTTCTTAAATCTAAATTTATCCTCTGGATCCTTTTTTGCTTTTTTCCACCATAATGTTTTCTCAATTGTATAATTATATGCATCTTTATTTAATTTAAATTTTGTACCTTTTGGATATGAACTTGGATTTGTTGTATCTAATCCTTCTGCATTTACACTACAAGAATTTATTAATATAAATAGTATTAAAAAAAACAAAATAAAAATAAACCTTTTTATATTTCTTACCATATTAATTCTCCTTATCCCTTTTTATTTAATTATATCTCTTTTTTCGACTTTGTTCAATACTCATTAATAACTTTTGTTTTTTATATCTTAACGTTTTAGCTATTTATCTCCATTATTAATTATTTTTATTAGCTTTCTAAATATAATATAACTTCTTTTTATTTTAATAAAAAATAAGAAATATCAAAGATTCATCCTTAATTTGTTCTTGCACAATTTGAGCTTTCGACTAAAAAAGTAAAAATCTAGTTATTTTCCATTTATCACTTAAAAATTCACTAAAACTCTTATTTATTAATCTTTTTCTGTTTCAATAATATTTTGTATTTCTTTTTTTAATTCTATAATATCTACCTTTACTACATGCCATACACTCTTTAAAATTATTCCTTCATAATTATGAACAATTCTATTTCTTAAACTTTTTATCATGTTCCATTCTATATTAGAATATTTTTCCATAGTTTCTTTTGAAATATTTTTAATTAATTGTCCTATTTGACTAATAATAAATACTGTTGCATCTACAGTTTTACTATCATTACAAAATCCCTCAAATGTATAACCTTCTGTATATACTATTGATTTATCTATATATTCTATCATTTTTTGTAATGATATATATTATTTACTTTTCATAAACTACTACTCCTGTCTTTTTTATTTCTTTATCTATTTTTGAATTTTCTTCAATTTCTGATTTTTCAAATCCATCTATGTTTTTGTTAAATATTTCTTCTATACTATATACTTTCTCACTCATTCTACATTCCCTCCAATACTTAAAATGTAGTACACTACACATAGTATACTACATTTTAGATATCTTTACAATTTAATTATAGAAATTATAAATTTACTGTCATAGGAATATATTTTGTACTTTTTATTCTTTACTATTTTTTTACTCTTAATTCTCTTTAATTCCTTTTATTGAAAAATATAAAAAGTTACAATATAAAATAATGGTTTGGCGTAGGTGAGAGGGTTCGAACCTCCGCGCCCCTTACGAGACCTAGCAGTTTAGCAAACTGCCCCCTTCACCACTTGGGTACACCTACATTTTTTATAAATAAAAGTTAGATATATCTTTCTATGCATTATATCTAACTTATTTTGGCGGAGAGGGTGGGATTCGAACCCACGGTAGGGATAAACCTACGCCAATTTTCAAGACTGGTGCCTTAAACCGCTCGACCACCTCTCCATATGTCTCTATGACAATAATTATATTAGCATTTTTAAACATGTTTGTCAATAGAAATTTTGATTTTTTATATATAAGTAGTATTTCCTTTTAAAAACAATATATCCACATATTATCAATAAAATGTGGATATTTTATTGATTTAGTGATTATATATCCCTTTCATATTCAATATATTCTTGTCCTATTTCCTGTTTCTTTGTTTCAAATTCCAATTTACTTAGCATTTTTCTTGAACTTTTATTTTCTTCCATTACTAAGGCTTTGATTTTATTTATACTTAGATTTTCACTCCTAATAATATCAAGCAAAGCTATAAAAGCTTCTTGTGAATAGCCTTTTCCTCTATACTCTGAATTTATCATGAATTCTACTTCTGCAGTTTTATCTTTAATTACAACTGCAATTTCCCCTATTACATGTTTTTCTTTTATATTTTCAATTGCATAAATTCTTTTTTTATTAATATCTACTTCTATTTTTCTTTTTAAAATTGCTTTTGCGACCTTTATATTATTACAATACATATATGGTAAAAATTGTTTCACTTCTTCATTATTAACTAATTTAAAATAATCCTCTAAATCGTCCTCTGTATATCTTCTTAACTCTATTCTCTTCATAATTTATCTCCTTATGAAAACTTATTTTTGTTTTTTGTATATATTTACAGCCTTAGTAATTGCTTCGTTTTCTTCTTTTGATAAAGTATAAGTTGAATTTCCTTTTTCTACTGGTTTTGCATAAATATTTGACATTTCTCTCGAATATATTCCATTTAATATAACACCAGTATTTTCTTCATTTAATAAAGCTAGTGTAAAACTTAAGTCACTACCCATATTTTCATAAGCACTATATCTAACTACTCCAACCTTTTTAATGCAAGTTATTAAATCATTTTTTATATTATGTACATCATTTGCAATTTCTGCATTCTTTTCCTCTACTTTTCTAACTTGATACATATAATTTTCTAAATCTTCTTCTATATTTTTTCCTTCACCCAATTTTTTCATAAAGTTTTTATATTTTTTATTTAATCTTGAATAACTTATTATATTAAATAAACAAATTAATAATAATACTATATTTAAACAAAATAAAATTAACAAAAAGTTATCTGATTTTAATATTTCTAATAAATCTTCCATAATATATCCTTCTCCTACTAAATTATTTAATTAATCCTAAAATTCTCTCTAAATCATCATTTGAAGTATATTCTATAATAATTTTTCCTCTACGTTTTCCAGCATCTAATTTTACTTTTGTTCCAAAAAAACTTTGAAAATTATCTTCTATACTTTTATATAATATATGATTTCTTGTTTGCTCTTCTTTTGTTTCTTTTAATTTTGATTTTTTTTCTACTTGTCTTACTGTCTCTCCTCTTTCTAACATCTGTATTGCAGTTTGATATTGTTTTTCTGGTTCAGTTATTGCAAGTAGTGCTTTACAATGACCTTCTGTTAACTTTCCTTGTTTTGCCATTTCTAATACTCGTGGATCTAAATTTAATACTCTTACCCAATTTGCAATTGTGCTTCTTCCTTTTCCTAGTTTTCTTGCAACTTCTTCCTGTGAAAATCCATAATTGTCTATTAGTGTTCTTATTCCTAAAGCTTTTTCATATGGATTTAAGTCTTCTCTTTGCATATTTTCTATTAGTGATATTTCTGAATTTATTTTTTCATCATCTTCTCTTATTATTGCTGGTATTTCTTTAAGCCCAGCAATTTTTGAAGCTCTCCATCTTCTTTCACCTGCAACTATACTATAATATCCATCCTTTTTTGTTACTATTATAGGTTGTATTAAACCATATTCTTTAATTGATTGTGCTAATTCTTCTAAAGCTTCTTGGTCAAAGTTTTTTCTTGGTTGATCTCTATTTGGTTCTACTTCTGTTATTTTTAAATTCTTTAATATATCATTTTCTTTTATCTCTTCTTCCTCTGTTGGTTGTCCAAATAAAGCATCTAATCCTTTTCCTAATCCAGTCATTTTTGCCATTTATATTCCTCCTTTTAGTTTATGTGTTTTAATTTCTTCTCTTCATCATTTATTTTTTGAAATTCTTTTGCAAATTTAATGTAACTCTTTGCACCTTTTGACCTTGAATCATACTCTGTAATAGGCATTCCATAGCTTGGTGCTTCACTTAATTTTACATTTCTTGGTATAACTGTTTTGTATACTTTGTCTCCAAAGTATTTTTTTACTTCTTTTACAACTTGATTAGAAAGGTTTGTTCTTATATCATACATTGTTAATAAAGCACCTTCTATTTGTATTTCTTTGTTTAGATGTTTTTTTACTAAATTAATTGTATTTAATAATTGTCCTAAACCTTCTAATGCAAAATATTCGCATTGTACTGGTATTAATACACTTTCAGATGCTGTAAAGGAATTTAGTGTAATTAATCCTAAGGATGGTGGACAATCTATAAATATATATTCATAATTTTCTTTTACTTTTTCTAATTTCTCTTTTAATCTTTGTTCTCTAGACATCATAGATACTAATTCTACTTCTGCTCCAGCCAAATTCATATTTGCAGGACATATTTCTAAATTTCTTATTGACGTCAATTGTATTGCATCTTTAATTTCAATATCATTAACTAAAATGTCATAGGTAGAAATTTCAACTTCCTTTTCTACTCCTAAACCACTTGTTGCATTCCCCTGTGGATCTGCATCTATTAATAGAACTCTTTTATTCTTTTTTGCTAGTATTGTACATAAATTTACAGTTGTTGTTGTTTTACCAACACCACCTTTTTGATTAGCTACTGATATTATTTTTCCCAATTTAATTGCCTCCATTTTTGGTTATTTTTTACTCATTAGTTACTTTCTTTCATATATACATATAATATAAAAATATTTCGAAAAAGTCAATACGCTTTTAAATTTTTAAATGATTTTGGGGACGGAGGAAAAAATCATGGCTTTTTATTAAATTAAACAGTTCTTGTGGAAATAGTTTATAGTAAAAATAGCTATATTATGCTTTTATATTTTAATACTATTTGAAAATCACTAGAAGTAATAGGTAAAATGTGTTGGATTTAGTTTATTATATTTTCTTTATGCTTGAATTAGATCATAGAATAATATTAAAATTTCTTTCAATCTTTTAAGTTTAGAACAGGGCAAATTTATGCATTTATCTTTAAATTAATATTTATTAAGTCTACTAAAATTCTTAACCTATTAAAATACTTTTATATAGAAATATTTTATATAGCAAGCAAGTTAGCATGACCTTCTTATTATATAATAAAATTGATACCTCATAATAATTTCTTTATAAGGTATCAACTTTGTTAAATTATTAAATATAAAAAAATCTATAAAAATAATTAACATATAATGATTTTTTCCTCCGTCCCTAAAATCATTTTAATGGTTCTTTACTTGGCATTCCTGCTTTTCTAGGATATTTAGAAGGGGTGGTTTTTATCTTTTCTAATAAGATAATATTTCTTGATATTCTTTCTTCACCCTTTAGAAAAAATTCTCTTTTTTCTTTTACTGTTCCTCCTAAAACACAAATAGCTTTTTTGGCATCCTTTAATTCTTCTTCTATCTCTTTTCCTTTCATACAGATACATATACCTCCTATTTTTGTTAAAGGTAACATATATTCAGTTAAAGTACTTAAATTGGCTACTGCTCTAGAGGTAACAACATTAAATTTTTCTCTATATTTTTTATTTTTAGCAAATTCTTCTGCTCTTGAATGTATAGCACTTATATTTTCTAGTTCTAACTCTTTACATACTTCGTTTAAGAAGTTTATTCTTTTATTTAAAGAATCTAATAACACTACTTTTATATCTTTTCTATATATTTTCAGAGGTATGCCTGGAAATCCTGCTCCTGTGCCAACATCTACTAAATATGAATTTTCTTTTATATACTTTTGTATTGTTAACGAGTCTATAAAGTGTTTTAATATTATATCTTTTGGATCTGTTATTGTTGTTAAGTTTATTTTTTCATTCCATTCTAATAATAATTTCATATATTGAAAAAATTTTTCTATTTGTTCCTTTTTTAGCTCTATATTTATTTCTTTTGAAGTTTTTTTTAAGATATTTTCAAATTCTTCTTTATCCATCTTTAATTTCATTCCTTCCTAAGGTACAAATGTGGTTCGAAAAGAATTAAATTTTAAATGCAGTATAATGACACCAAAATTATAATTATTTTTCAACCTTTTTTCTTTCCTGATTTATTTGTTGCAAATATACTAATAGTACTGATATGTCTGCTGGAGAAACTCCCGATATTCTTGATGCTTGACCAATTGAGTGTGGTTTATATTTATTAAGTTTTTGTCTTGCTTCTAAACATATCCCTTTTAAATTTTCGTAATCTATATCTTCTGGTAATACTTTCTTCTCAAGTTTTTTAAATTTCTCTACTTGTTCCTCTTGCAACTTTATATATCCCTCATATTTTATTTGTATTTGCACTTCTTCTCTTTCTTGTCTACTAAGTTTTGGTCTTTCTTTGTCTATTTCTTCAAGTTTATTATAATCTAATTCTGTTCTTTTTAATAGTTCAGACATTTTAGTTCCTGTAGTTAGTTCTGAGGTTCCATATTTTTTAAGTAATTCATTCACCTCTTTTGTTGGTTTAACAGTCAATTCTTTAAGTCTTTTTATTTCTTTTTCTATATTTTCTTTTTTTGTTATAAATTTTTCATATCTTTCTTTGGTTATTAAGCCTACTTCATACCCTATTTTTGTTAGTCTTAAATCTGCATTGTCTTGTCTTAATAATAATCTATATTCTGCTCTTGAAGTCATCATTCTATATGGCTCCTTTGTTCCTTTAGTAACAATATCATCAATTAGTACACCTATATAGCCTTGTGTTCTGTCTAAAATTATTGGTTCTTTTCCTTTTATTTTTTGTGTTGCATTTATTCCTGCCATTAATCCCTGACATGCAGCTTCTTCATATCCAGAAGTTCCATTTATTTGACCTGCCATAAATAAACCTTCTATTCCTCTATATTCTAAAGATAATTTTAAGTTTGATGGATCTATACAATCATATTCTATTGCATAGGCTGGTCTTGTAAATTCTGCCTTTTCTAGTCCAGGTATTGTGTGATATAATGCTATTTGTACATCTTCTGGTAAAGACGAGCTCATTCCTTGTATATACATTTCTTCTGTATCTAATCCAACTGGTTCAACAAAGGCTTGATGTCTAGGCTTGTCACTAAATCTAACTACTTTATCTTCAATTGACGGACAATATCTTGGTCCTGTTCCTTCAATAACACCCGCATATAATGGTGATCTGTGTAAGTTTTCCTTAATTATTTTATGAGTATTTTCATTTGTATAAGTTAAGTAACAATTTACTTGTTCAAATTCTTTTGGTTCATTTTCAAAAGAAAAGGCTTCTATCCCCTTGTCTCCCTTTTGAACTTCCATTTTTGTAAAATCTATGCTTTTTTTATTTATTCTTGCTGGTGTTCCTGTTTTAAATCTAACTAAGTCTATTCCTATATTTTTCAAACAATTTGATAGTTGATTTGCAGCTGCTACTCCATCTGGTCCACTTTCTTTCGAATAGTCCCCTATAAATATTTTCCCCTTTAAGTATGTACCTGTAGCTAATATTACTGCTTTAACTTTATATATTGCTCCTACATCTGTTTCTATTGAAACAATTTTTCCATCTTTGACTTCTACATTTACAATTTCTCCTTGTTTTACTTCAAGATTTTTTTGTTTTTCTAAGGTATGTTTCATTTCTGCTTGATATCTTTTTCTATCTGCTTGTGCTCGTAAAGAATGTACTGCTGGACCCTTTGAAGTATTTAACATTTTTATTTGTATCATAGTCTTATCAATATTCTTTCCCATTTCTCCACCTAAGGCGTCAATTTCTCTAACTAAATGTCCTTTTGAACTTCCTCCAATATGTGGATTACATGGCATATTTGCTATAGCTTCTAAACTAATAGAAAATATTAAAGTTTTCATTCCTAACCTTGCAGCTGCCAAAGCAGCTTCACATCCTGCATGTCCTGCTCCAACTACAGCTATATCATATTCTCCTGCATAATAACTCATTTTTTTCTCCCTCTTTTTTTGTTTTTTACTTTTCCTCGTGAAACAAGAATTAGTGTTTTTTTGTAATATATATATATATTTACTTTTAAGTTTCATTTAAAATAATCACTTTACAGGTGATATAAGCTAAATTTAGCCCTTAAGTGTTTTATTTTTAAATTACGTTTAATTTTACTTTTTAGTTTTTGTTGTTATGTAAATTATTGTTTTTTACACTTTTAAATCTATTTTTTAGTTTTTTATATCTTACCTTTCAAATTCCTTATTTTATGAATTTTATTTTTCTTATATGAAATTATATTCCTAATATTATAAAATTGCTTATTTTCGATTCTCGTGCTAATTTATCATTTTCCTAAACAGAATTTAGCAAAAATTTCATCAATTATATCTTCACTTACTATTTCTCCTGTAATATTTGATAAATTCTCTAAAATATCTTTTATAAATATTGATATAATGTCTATTGGCATATTATTTGTTATAGCATCTTTTGTTTTTGATATACTTTCTAAAGCTTTTGATATTAAAGCTTTATGACGTAAATTTGTTATCACTATTTCATTATCTAAATTTATTTCATTTAAATTAAATAAATTAGCTATTTCATCATATAATTCTTCTATTCCTATATTATTTAAGGCTGATATTTTAATAATCTTTTTATTTAATTCTTTTAATTCCAAAGTCTCTTCGTTTAATTTTGGCTCTAAATCAATTTTATTTAAAATTATAATAGATTTTTTATTTTTTAAAATTTCTAAAATTTCTATATCTTCTTTTGATAATTCTTTAGAACTATCAAATATTGCTATTATTAAATCTGCTTGTTCTGCTAACTCTTTCGATTTCTTTATTCCTATTTTTTCTACTTCGTCTTTTGCATTTCTTATACCTGCAGTATCTACTAGTTTCAAGGGGATTCCCTTTATAGTAACAAATTCCTCTATGGTATCTCTTGTTGTTCCTTCATATTCTGTTACAATTGCTCTTTCTTCTTTCAATATAGCATTTAATAAAGATGATTTACCTGCATTTGGCTTTCCTAATATTACTGTTTTTATTCCCTCTTTTATTATTTTTCCATTCTCAAAGCTTTCTTCTAACTTCCTTAACTTCATTTCTACTCTGTTTATCATGTTAGATATTTGATTTATTGTAACTTCATCTACATCATATTCTGGATAATCAATAGACACTTCCATATTTATTGTTACATCCATTATTTCTTGTTTTATTTCTTTTATTTCTTTTGAAAGATAACCTTCTAATTGTTTTATTCCTTCTCTAACTTCTTTTTTAGATTTTGCATTTATTATGTCTATTACTGATTCTGCTTGTAATAAGTCTATTCTTCCATTTAAAAAGGCTCTTTTTGTAAATTCCCCTGGCTCTGCAAGTCTTGCACCATTTTTTAAGCATAATTCTAATATTTCTTTTACTATAATATTTCCTCCATGTGAATTAATTTCGCACATATTTTCTGTTGTGTAACTTTTTGGTGCTTTGAAGTACGAAACTAATACTTCATCAATTACCTTTTCTGAAGCTACTATGTTTCCATATTTTATTCTATATCCTTTTATTTCTTCTAAGTTTTGTTTGTTTTTTGGCTTGAAGATTTTTTCTAGTATTTTAAAACTATCTTCACCACTCATTCTTATTATTCCTATTCCTCCAATTCCGTGGTGCTGTAGATATTGATGCAATTGTATCCATATTTTACGATATATAACTTATATATCTTTTCCCTCCTTTATTTTGTTATTTAATTTTACTTTACTATATTATATATTTTAAATTAATTATTCGGTTGCACTTCATCATATACAAATTCTATAATTAACAAATAGGCCCCTCTCAAAGCAAGTTTGAGATTCTCCCATCTGTTAACTTAAGAATTTGTACTATGCTTACGTTTACATTCATAATTAATTTAAAATATATAATATAGTAAAGTAATTAGAAAGATTGTAGCTTTTTATACAATATGAAAGTATGACTCTCCATTATATAAAAAAAGAAGACAAAAATAGATATTACATTAATAGTAAAATCCGACCTTTGACCTCTGATTTTAATACATATTTACTTATTTTTTAAAGAAATTACAATTCTTCTATGTGGTTCTTCACCAACACTATTTGTTTCAACCTTATTATTTTCTTGTAATATACTATGAATAATTTTTCTTTCATATGCTGTCATAGGTTCTAATTTTACAGGTTTTTTATTTTTTATTACAGTGTATGCAACTTTTTTTGCTAAATCTTCTAGTGTTTTCTCTCTTTTATTTTTGTATCCTTCAATGTCTAAAATTACTCTAACTCTATTTTTAATCCCTTTTCCAGCTACTGATGACAAAATATTTTGAATAGCATATAAGGTTTCTCCTCTATACCCTATTAAATATCCTATATCTTCTCCTGTTAATTCTACTTTTAGGCCATTTTTGTCACTATTTATAGAATATTTTATATCTTCTGGTAATTTTTCAATTAAAACTTTTATAAATTCTTCTATATTCTCTTTTGCTTTAGTTTGTTCTTCTTCTGCTAATTCTATTGTATTTTTGATGTTCTTTTCTTTCTGGTTTTTGTTTTCGCTTTTTGTTTCGTTGTTTTCTGTTTCTTTTAAGGTTAATTCTACTTTTACAACTCTTGGAGCTAATATACTAAAGAAACTTCTTTTTTCTTCATTTTCTAATACTTTTATATTTACTTTGTTTTTTGAAACTTTTAAGATTTTTAGTCCATTTTCTATGGCTTCATTAGTTGTTTTTCCTTCTGCAATAATTTTGTTTTCCATTTTATATCCTCCTTTAGTCTTTTATGAATTTGTCTAATATTGTTCTCTCTATTATCATAAGTATATTGTTTATTAGCCAATATAAAGCTAAGCCTAAAGGTGCAACTAAAGCAATTGAAATAGACATTATTGGCATCATCCAAGACATCATTTTATTTGTTTGCATTACTGCATCCATTTCATTATTTCCTTCTTTTACTTCTTCTCCTGTTTCTGCGTCTATTACTGATTTCTTGCTTTCTTTTCTAACTTTTTCTTGTTGTTTTGTAGTCATTTTTATTGATACAAAGGATGATATTATATATAAAACTGGAATTATATATACTGTGAAATCTCCCATGTTTTGTTGTGGTATTTTGCTTAAATCTAAGCCAAAAAAGTTCATTTTAATGTTTATTTTTTCTATATTAGGATCTTCTGGATTTTTTTCTTTTAATTTTCCATATTCTCTTATTAAGTAAATCTCAGGATAAACATTACTTACTGTTTGTCCTTCTTCTTGTAGTTGTGATACATAGTTGTTTATGTTATCTACTGGTATTTTCTCCATATAGGTTAATGGACTTCTAACTAAATAAAATATTGATAGTAACAATAAAAATTGTATTATTGCTGTTAGACATCCACTTAATGGACTCATATTTTCTGATTTATATAAGCTCATTACTTCTTGATTCATTTTTTCTGGATCATTTTTATATTTGAACTGTATTGCTTTCATCTTTTCTTGCAATTCTGCACTTTTTTTAGTTGTTCTTTGTTGTTTTATTGATAATGGTAATAATAATAATTTTATTATTACTGTGAATAATATTATGGCTATACCATAGTTGTTAACTAGATTGTATAGTAATTCTAATAAGTATCCAAAAATGTTTGCCAAAAATTGAAACATTTATTTTGTTCCTCCTAAATCTATTTTAACGGATCATACCCGCCTTTTGTGAAAGGATTGCATCTTATTATTCTTGCAATTCCTTTTGCTATACCTCTCCCTACTCCATATTTTTCTATGGCTTGTTTTGTATATTCTGAACAGGTTGGATAGAATTTGCAATGTATATTTTTACTTTCAATCCATATTGATATATTTTTTTGATATATTTCAATTAAGGATATTAGTAACTTTTTCATTCTTTTCCCTCTATTATTATTTTTGCTTTATCAAATATTTTTTTTATATCTTTTTCCACATTTTCATAGTTTGCATTTTTTATGTCTGCTTTCTTTTTCCATAAAAATACTATACTATATCCATTTTTTGTCTCGTTTTCTATATTTTTATAACTTTCTCTTATTAGTCTTTTTATTTTATTTCTTACTACTGCATTTGCTATCTTTACACTAATTGCTATTCCTATGTTGTTATAGTTTTTGTTATTTTTTTTTATAAAGGTTTCTATGTGCTTTCCTGAGTAATAAGTTCCTTTTGATAAAACGTATTTAAATTCATAATTTTTTTTTAGTGTTTTTGTTTTTTTCATTATCTTGTCCTCTCTATAGGATTGTTTGATGTTTAATGAAAAATTTTTTTATAGAGTATGTATAAAAGGCTCGTTGCTACGGCCTTTAAAACATTATTTTTATACCCTATGCACTTAGTTTTTTTCTTCCTTTTGCTCTTCTAGCTTTTAATACTTTTCTTCCTGATGCTGTTTTCATTCTTTTCATAAATCCGTGTTCTCTTTTTTCTTGTCTATTTTTTGGTTGAAATGTTCTCTTCATTTTTTAGCACCTCCTAAATTTTGATTTATTTATCTAAAATAACAAGTACATCGATTATACCTTAGTTGATTATATGTTGTCAATAGAATTTGTCATTTTTTATAATTTTTTTCCTACGCATAGTTATATTTCAGCTTTATCTACTGCTTATTTTATTCTTTGTTTTTTTATGTACTTGATTTTAGTTTTTTTGTAATATTTTTGTAATATTTCTCCGTTTTCCACACTTTTTTTGACTATTATCCACATTTTCTAATTTTTTTCCACATTAATATTGACTTATTATGCTTAAATTTGTTATTATATGAAAAGCACAAAATAGATGAGATTTTATAATAGAAATCAATAAATAAATGTTCGTATAAATACTCTTTATTTTACAAAAATATTACAAAGTTATTAACATTTGTGGATAATTTTGTGGATAATTTTTTCAAGAAAGGATGATTCTTTAATGACAATAGAAAAAGAAGAGTTAATAACAAAGATAAGAGAATTATTAAAACCTGAACTAACCCAAATCTCTTATGATACCTGGATAGTTCCTTTAGACATTAAAAGTATAGAAGGAAATAATATTGTATTTACTACAAATTCTGAATTTCAAAAAGATTTTATAGAAAACAAATATAGAAGTTTATTATTAAATACACTAAGATACATAACAAACAAAGAATGGACATATTCAGTTATAGATCTAACAGAAGAAGATAGTTTTAATGAAAAAGCTCCAGAAACAAATAATTCCACTACAACATCACCTGAAACAGAAAAAAATAGAATAACACTAAATTTAAAATACACTTTTGAAACTTTTGTAGTAGGGGACAATAATAGATTGGCCTATGCTGCAGCCTTAGCAGTAGGTAATGAACCTGCAAAATCCTATAATCCTTTGTTTTTATATGGTGGAGTGGGTTTAGGTAAAACTCACTTAATGAACGCAATTGGAAACAGAATTATTGAAAAATACAAAAATTATAATGTTTTATATGTAACTTCTGAAACCTTTACAAATCAATTAATAAACGCAATAAGAGATAACAAAAATGAAGTCTTTAGAAACAAATATAGAAATATTGATGTTCTATTAATAGACGATATCCAATTTATAGCAAAAAAAGAAAGAATACAGGAAGAATTTTTCCATACCTTCAATACACTATTTGAAAATGGTAAACAAATCATCATTTCAAGTGACAAACCTCCTAGGGATATACCATTTTTAGAGGATAGACTAAAATCTAGATTCGAATGGGGATTACTAGCTGACATATCTTGCCCAGATTATGAAACAAGACTTGCAATACTAAGAAAAAAAGCTCAAGACGAAAACATAGTAATAGATGACTTTATATTATCTAATATAGCAAACAAAATAGACTCAAACATCAGAGAACTAGAAGGAGTTTTTAATAAAGTAGTTGCAATCGCTTCTTTAACACATAGTCCTATAACAATAGAACTAGCTGAAAAAAGTATAAATGAATTCAAATACAATAATGAAAAAGTAATCTCTAGCGACTTCATAAAAGAAACGGTAGCTAAATACTTTAATATCAACAAAGATGATTTATCTGGAAATAAGAGATCAAATGACATTGCATTTCCAAGACAAATTGCAATGTACTTATGTAGGTCTGTTGCAAATATGTCATATCCTCAAATTGGAACAGAATTTGGGGGTAGAGACCATTCAACAGTTATGCATGCATGTAGAAAAATAGAAAAAGACACAAAAGAAAAAAGTAATACCAAGTTAATTGTGGATAGTGTGAAAAACATAATTACAGATGAAAAAAATAAGAGTAAAAACTAATTTGAACTTTTTCTAAAAATTTGTGTTTGAAAAATAACTGTTTGGAAAAACATATCGTTTCTATTCTTACGGAACTAATATGTTCGATATCCACATACTAATGTTAATAACATGTTTAAAACATGTGTATATGTCAAAATTTACACAAGCAAAAAAAAAACTGTGGATTTAATTAAGAGTTTTCCACTAAATCATAAACATGCATTTTTTTAGGGATTCTAACTTTCAACATAGTTTTCCACAGTTTCCACAATACCTAATACTATTACTACTATAAATATTATTTATTATATAAGGAGGATTTGAAATGAAAATTGTTTGTTATAAAGACCAAATACTCAAAGCTATAAATTCCGTAGTAAAAGGAGTAGCATCTAAAACAACAATGCCCATATTAGAGGGAATATTAATTCAAACAAATGATAAAGAAATAAAATTAACAACTTATGATACAGAAATTGGTATAGAATATGTAATGGAATGTGAAATTAAAGAACAGGGAAGTACAGTAGTAAATGCCATAATGTTTAGTGAAATAATAAGAAAGCTACCAGATACAGAAATAAACATAACCTTAAATGAAAAAAATCTATTAGAAATTGAATGTGAAGGAGCTTTATATAAATTAGCAACTATGAATCCAGAAGAATTCCCTGAATTACCAAAGATTGAAATAGAAAATTCTATAGAAATAGAACAGAGTGCTTTAAAAAATATGATTAGGAAAACAATATTTGCAGTTAGTACAGAAGAAAGTAGACCAATATTCACAGGTTGTTTATTTGAAGTGGAAAACAATAAGTTAAATTTAGTAGCAGTAGATGGATTTAGATTAGCTTTAAGAACAATTTACTTAAATAAACAATCAAAAGATTTTAAAGCAGTAATTCCAGGTAAAACTTTAAACGAAGTTAATAAAATAATATCAGATTCTTTTGAAAATATAAAAATTGGAATTTCTAAAAATCAAGCATTATTTGAAATGGATAATTGTAAAATAGTAACTAGAATCTTAGATGGTGAATTTTTAAACTATAAAAATGTAATTCCAAGTAATTGGGAAACAAGAATAAAAGTTAGTAAAAATAGTATACAAGATAGTTTTGAAAGAATCAGTTTAATTTCATCATCATCTATTGAAAAAGAAAAGAAATATCCAGTAAAAGTAAAGGTAGATATAGGAAAAGTAACAATATCTTGTACAAACCAAACTGGAGATGCAAAAGAAGAATTATTTATTTCAACTGAAGGAAAAAATTTAGAAGCAGGTTTTAATCCTAAATATTTTCTTGACAGTCTAAAAGCAATAGAAGATGAAGAGGTTTATATAGAATTTGGAACAAGTATCTCACCATGTTTAATAAAATCGTTAGAAAATACAGACTATACTTATATGATTTTACCAATCAGATTAAAAGAAGATACATAAAAAAGTTAAGGTAGAAAAAGTTCTGCCTTTTCTTTTATATTCTAGAAAAATAATCATAGTATGATAACTTTCTATATAGGGTATTCTATATTAACAAAAATAAATTCTGTGGATTAAATTATCCACAAGAAAACCACAAAATGTGGATAACTAAGTTGATAACTATTTCAAATAAAAAATCAAATAAATTAGAAATAAAAAGAAAAAAAAAGAATAAAATAGAATAAAATAGAAAAATGGAGTTTTTATATTTTAAACTATCCATAAGATAAGTAAGCCTAGAAAAAAAGAAAATAAGGAGATTTTTAAATACAAAGATAAAAAATATATATTTAAATGTACAAAGTGGATAATTATAAAATATAAAATAAAAAGAAAAAAGAAGAAAAAAAAAGAGAAAAAAAGAATAAATTAGATAAATTAATAATAAAATTATACACAAAATGGGGTTATAATATGTGGATAAAAAAAGTAAATTTAAATAATTTTAGAAATTATAATAATGAAGAAATATACCTAGATAAAAATATAAATATATTTTATGGAGAAAATGCACAAGGAAAAACTAATATTATAGAAGCAATTTTTTTAAGTAGCATGGGTAAGTCCTTTAGAGCAAAAAAAGATAAAGAAATGATAAAGCTAAAGGAAGAAAATTCACGTGTTGAAGTATTTTTTGAAAAGTTAGATAGAGAAGGAAAAATAAAAATTGAGTTAGATAATAAAAAATCTGTTTTTTTAAATGAAATAAAATTAAAAAAGTTAAGTGAATTATTAGGAAATCTTAATATAGTAATATTTACACCTGATGACATAAATATTTTAAAAGGTGGACCTCAAAGTAGAAGAAGATTTTTAGATATTATGATAAGTCAATTAAAACCTAATTATATGTATAATTTAAGTTTATATTCTAAAACTTTAGAGCAAAGGAACAATTATTTAAGACAGATTAAAGAGGAAAAAAAGGATGAAAACTTACTTGATATATGGGATGAAAAGCTAGCAGATTATGCAATTAATATTTACAATTATAGAAAAGAGTTTATAAATAAAATTAAAGAGAAAATAGAGAAAATTCATGAAGAAATTACTAATAAAAAGGAAAAGATTAATATAGAATATCTAGTAGAATTTAAAAATAAAGAAGAATATTTAAATTTATTAAAACAAAAAAGAAAATTAGATATCATAAAAGGTTTTACAACAAAAGGTATTCATAGAGATGATTTTACCATATATATTAATGATAAAGAAGTAAATGTATATGGTTCACAAGGTCAGCACAGAACTGCAATTTTATCCTTAAAACTATGTGAATTAAATATAATAAAAGAAGAAACAGGAGAAGAACCTATTTTATTATTAGATGACTTTATGTCTGAATTAGATGAAAATAGAAGAAAAAATTTTTTAAAAAACATAAAATATACTCAAATAATTATTACATGCACAGAAAAATTTAATATTGAAAATAAAAAAGTTTTAATATATAATGTAGCAAATGGTAAAATTTTTAAAGAGGAATAGTAGAAAATAGACAATACTAAAATTATTACCAATAAGGAGGAAGTTAAATGGAAAAATACGAGCATAAGTATGGAGCTGAACAAATTCAAGTATTAGAAGGTCTTGAAGCTGTAAGAAAAAGACCAGGTATGTATATAGGTAGTACATCTGTTAGAGGATTACATCATTGTGTATATGAAATTGTAGATAATGGTGTTGATGAAGCTTTAGCAGGTTATTGTACAGAAATAAATGTTGTAATAGAACCAGGAAATATAATAAGTGTTCAAGATAATGGTAGAGGAATTCCAGTTGAAATACATCCAAAAACAAAAATTTCTACTGCTGAAACAGTATACACAGTTCTACATGCTGGAGGAAAATTTGGGGGAGATAGTGGATATAAAGTATCAGGAGGACTTCATGGTGTTGGTGCATCTGTAGTAAATGCATTATCTACGTGGACAGAAGTAACTATAAAAAGAGATGGTTGCTTGTATAATATGAAATTTGAAAAAGGTAAAACTGTACAAAAATTAGAAAAAATTGGAGAAGCAGAAGGTAGTGGAACAAAAGTTAGATTTTTAGCAGATGATACAATTTTTGAAAGTTTAGAATATGAATATGAAGTATTAGAAAAAAGATTTAGAGAAATTGCCTTTTTAACAAAAGGTTTAAAAATTACTATTGAAGATAAAAGAGAAGAAACACCTAAAAAAGCAGAGTTTTGTTATGAAGGTGGATTAATTTCCTTTGTTGAATATTTAAATAAAAATAAAGAAAAGTTAAATAAGACACCAATTTATGTAGAAAAAGGTGGAGAAGTTCCAGTAGAAATTGCAATTCAATACACAACTAGTTATTCAGAGAATATTTATACCTTTGTAAATAACATTAATACAATTGAAGGTGGAACTCATTTAGAGGGCTTTAAAAGATCTTTAACAAAAGTATTTAATGATTATGCAAGAAATCATAATATTTTAAAAGAGAAGGATAATAATTTACAAGGTGAAGATATAAGAGAAGGTATCACTGCTGTTGTTTCTGTAAAAGTAAAAGAACCCCAATTTGAGGGACAAACAAAGACAAAACTAGGAAATAGTGAAGTAACAGGTGTTGTTCAAAGTATGGTTAATGAATCTTTAACTACTTTTTTAGAAGAAAATCCAAATGTTGCAAAATCCATATTAGAAAAATGTATAAGTGCATCTCGTGCTAGAGAAGCAGCAAGAAAAGCAAGAGAATTAGTAAGAAAGAAAAATTCTTTAGAAACTTCTACTTTACCAGGAAAATTAGCAGACTGTAGTAGTAAAGTGGCAGATGAATGTGAAGTATATATTGTAGAAGGTGACTCAGCTGGTGGAAGTGCAAAACAGGGAAGAGATAGAAAATTTCAAGCAATTTTACCATTATGGGGAAAAATGTTAAATGTAGAAAAGGCAAGAGCTGACAAAATATATGGAAATGATAAATTAAATCCAGTCATTTTAGCTGTAGGTGCTGGAATAGGTGCAGACTTCGATATAACAAAGATTAGATATGGAAAAGTAATAATTATGGCTGATGCCGATGTTGATGGTGCACATATTAGAACCTTATTATTAACCTTTTTCTTCAGATATATGAGACCATTAATTGAAAATGGAAATGTTTATTTAGCTCAACCACCTTTATATAAATTATCTAAAAAAGGTATGGAAGATATTTATTGTTATACAGATGAAGATTTAGAAAAATCTTATAAAGAATTAGAAGAAAAGGGAATAACAAGAGATCAACTTGGTTTACAAAGATATAAAGGTTTAGGTGAGATGAATCCAGAACAATTATGGGATACAACAATGAATCCTGAAACTAGAATTTTAGTTAAAGTTACAATGGAAGATGCAATTAAAGCAGATGAAATATTTACTTTATTAATGGGAGATGAAGTTGAACCAAGAAGAGAGTTTATTCAAAAAAATGCTAAATATGTTAAAAATTTGGATATTTAATTAATATTTTAATGGCAGATAAAATTAATATTTTATCTGCCATTAATCTATAAAGCTAATAATAATCTTAGCTAAAACTAATATACCTAATATTCAAACCTAATATATATTGCTATATAAATAAGCCCTCTACCACATACATTAATCCTTCGCTCGACCATTAATACACCAAAAGTGACTGTATTCATCCCAAAGGGACTAATAATAACCACTAAAAAGCTTAGATATAAGAATAATCTTAGCTCGAGTATATTACATATAATTTGACCATATATTTTTAAAGAGAATAAAAATCTAAAATTATTATATAGCCTACATACACATAATATATTCTTATCGCCGACCTATTATAATATATTTAATACACTATAATAAATCTTTGTCCGAATATTAATAAACAAATCAATATCTATTAATACTCTTGGCTCAACTATTATTAACCTTATATCATTATTATGAACATAAAAGAAAAAATTATTCAAAAATTTCAAAAAAATTTTTTTATTATTTATACTTTGATCTCAGTTGCATTCTTCTTTTAAATTTATGGTTTATACTTCAATTTAAAAAACAACATATATTAACATATGTCGAAAAATGTAGATGAAAAGTAGTTGACAATAAAGATAAGATAAGGTAGAATACTGAAAAAATGGAGGTGAAATTATTAAAGTAAAATCAACACAAGAATGGATGCCAATAGAAAAAATTCATGAAAATGGAATTATAAAATTAAAAAATAATAAATATATAAAAATTTTAAAAATAATTCCAATAAATTATAATCTAAAATCAGATTTAGAAAAGGAAGCAATTTTAAATTCTTATAAAACCTTTTTAAAAACTTGTAATTTTAATATTCAAATTTTAATTCAAAGTAACAAAGAAGATTTAACATCACACATTTCCAATATTGAAAAAAAACTTAATAAAAAAGAAAATAAATATTTAATAGATATTTCAAAAAATTATATAAACTATATTAATGAAATAAATTTAAATAAAAAATCATCATCAAAAAATTTTTATATCGTAATTTCAAATCAATTAAACAAGAAAAATGAATTTAATAATTATGAAGAAATAATTAAAAATGATTTAAAAGAAAAATATT
Source organism: uncultured Clostridia bacterium (assembly GCA_948857205.1). Taxonomy (GTDB): domain Bacteria; phylum Bacillota; class Clostridia; order TANB77; family CAG-508; genus CAG-269. Next base: position 10,007 of record CAQPRV010000041.1, on the reverse strand, counting down.
TTAAAATAAAAGAATCACTATTTAGATGTGGTAATTTTATTATAGAAATTAATGAAAAAAAAGAAATAGAAAAGTTATTTAATTCATTTTGCAATACAAGAAAAAATCTAAATAATACATAAAAAATATATAACATTGAGAATTTAATAAAATAATTTGTACAAAAAATTGCTTTATAAATTTAGCACATAGACATTTATTAGTTGTATTAACAAAGTGAATTGCAACTAACTTATACAGAGGAAAGATGAGCATATAAAAAAATTAAAAAGTCAAAATTTTTTAATCAATTAATTTTATTCTAAGTTCAAATAAATTTTTATAATCTATATTAATAAAAATTAAAGAAAAACAGAGATATGGAGAAATGATTTTTAAAAATTAAGATAGGAGGTAAATACAAATAATAAGAAGAAAATTAAATAAAAAAGAGAATAGTTTTTTTAATGGAGCAATAGATGTAAAAGATAGGATATGTCCATCATATATTAATTTACAAAATCCAAAATATTTAGAAATAGACAATTTATATTATTCTGGATTAATCGTAGTAAATTATTACAGAGAACAGACAGACCTTTTATTAAAAACTTTAATTGATACAAATATAAATATGAATATATCCATTTTTTATGAAAAGCAAGATCCATATAAAACAATTAAAGATTTAACATATCATATTGGAAATGTTGGAGTAGAATTAAAAGAAGGAAATCAAAATAGGCAAGATATTGATATCGCAGCATTTACATTTAATGATGCAAAATATATAAGAAAAGAAATACAAATAAATAATGAAGATATTTATTTTTTATATATTTATATTAATATATATTCAGAAGATTTAAAAGAATTAGAATATTTTGTAAATAAAATAGAAGGTGTAACACAAAGTAAAGGAATGCAAACAATAAGAGCAAATTTTAGGCAAGAAGAAGTATTTAAATCATGTTTACCATTAATGGAAAATCCAGAATTAATAAAAAATTCAGCAAGAAGAAATATATTAACAAGTGGACTATTATCTACATATTCATTTATTTCATCAACGATTTTTGATCAAGAAGGAATTTTTATTGGTACAAATATTTATAATAATTCATTAGTTTTCATAGACAGATATGATACAAAAAAATATAAAAATGCTAATATGTGCATTTTTGGAACAAGTGGTGCTGGAAAATCTTTTTATACAAAATTATTAATATTAAGATATAAATTGTTAGGAATAGCACAATATGTAATTGATCCAGATAGAGAATATGATAATTTATGTAAAGAATTAAAAGGAACTCAAATAAAAATTGGACCTAATTCTAATACATACATTAATATTTTAGAAATTAGAAAAGAAAGTATAGAAGATGGAGAAACTGGGTATTTAGCTACAAAAATAGGAAAATTAGTTGGATTTTTTAATTTAATATTTGGAGAATTAAATGAAGAAGAAAAAGCATTAATTGAAGAAAAAATAATAGAAACATATAAAGAGAAGAATATAACCTTTGATGATGAAAGCTTATATATCTATAAAAATAATAGTAAAAGAAAGATTTTTAAAGGATCAAAAGATATGCCAATTTTAGAGGATTTATATAATACTCTAGGAAAAGATGAAAAAACTAAAAAATTTAAAACAAAATTAATTCCTTTTGTAAAAGGGTCAATGAAATTTTTTAATAATTTTTCAAATATTGAATTAAATAATAGTTTAATAGTAGCAGATGTTTATGATTTAGGAGAAGAAAATCTAAAATATGGAATGTATTTATTTACAGATATTTTTTGGGACAAAATAAAAGAAAATAGAAAAGATAAAAAAGCAATTTATTTAGACGAAATATGGAGATTAATAGGTGTTACTTCAAATAAAGAAGTTGCTAGTTTTATTTATAAAATATTTAAAACAATAAGAAAATATGGTGGAAGTGGAGTAGCAATAACACAAGATATATCAGATATATTTAGTTTAGATAATGGTACATATGGTAAAAGTATTTTAAATAATTCTAGTATAAAAACATTTTTTTCATTAGAAGAAGAAAATATAAAAATCTTAGCACAATACTCAAATTTATCTGAGAAAGAAAAAATTGAAATAAAATCTCTAAAAAGAGGGGAATGTTTAATGTTTGTAAGTGATAATCATATTCTTACTAAAATTGAGTGTTCAGACTTAGAAAGAAAAATAGTTGAAGGGAAAAAAGATGAAGATAGTTACAGCATTAAATAATCCAGAAATAAATATAAAATTAAAAAAAGAAAAAAGTTACGAAATAATAGGAAAAGATATTCAATATAAAGAAGCTATTTTAGAGATATTAGAAGAAAATAATAAAATAGACTTAATTATAATTAATTATAAATTGCCTGGTGAAATAAATTTAGAAAAATTAGTAAATATAATAAAAGAAATTAATAAAAAAACAAAAATAATTATATTATTGACAAATAAAGAAAAAGATAAAATAAATTTTTTAAGAAAAATAGGAATTAAAAATATTCAAATAATTGATAAAATAAATTATTGTAGTTTATTAAAAATATTAAATAATAGTACTAAAAATAAGAAAATAATTAATAATGAAAAGCATAAAAATATATCAAATACAGTAATTGATAAATTAAAAAAAGTAATTTTAATAAAAGGGAGCAAATTAAAAGATGAAGAAAAGATAATAAAATTATTAATAAAATATTTTATAAATAAAAATAAGAAAGTTTTATTAATAAAAATTAAAAATAAATATTTAAATAATAATTATAAAAATCATGAAAAAGCAAAGAATGAGAAAATTAATGTAAAAGAAAAATTAGATAAACAGTTAAATATTATAAATTATAGTTTTAAAAAATATAAAAATTATAAAATAAAAGATAATATAGAAATAGAAAAATTAATAGATAAAAATAAAGATGATTTTGATTTTATTATTATTCAAATAGAAAAGGTAAAAGAAGAATACTTTTATGAAGAAATTATAAAAAGAGTGAATAATGTTTTAATCTGTATACAATCAAACATCAATGATATTGCTAATGTTAGATACTTTATAGAAAGGTTTAAAAGTAGCTTTTTAAAGTACGATATAGATTTACAAATTATAGAAAGTAAATTTAGTTTTTATTCTGTTAGTACAAAAATATTAAAAAATATTTTTGGTATTTCGTTAAAAAAATTTTCAATTAATTTAAATAACAAAAAAAATAATATATTTTTTGAAAAGATTATAAATTTTAAATTAAATATAAAAATTAGGATAATTATGTTTCATTTATTAAAAAATAAACGAAAAAAAATTAATAAAAAATGGATAAATAAATTTTGTAAAACAAACTAAAAAGGTAATTAAAAATAACTAGAAAATAATTAGAAATTAAATTTACTAAATCAAGTAATAAATTTTATAAAAATGAAAGAAGGATTAATATGGATATAAATAATTTAGAAAAAAATAATAGTATAGAATTGGATAATAAAATTAGTATTCAAACACAAAAGAATTTTTTAGAATCTACGTTAGGTAAAACAATAAATACTGCATTAGATATTGGCATAAGGACTATTTTGCCAGATTTTATAGAAAATGAAGTGATTAATATAAAAAATAATTTATTTAATTATGGGTTAAAAGATGGTATCTCTAAAACTATTGATGATGCTATAGATATAGGTAAAAGTGCAATTGGAATTATTACAGGTAATTTTGAAAATGTTTCTCAAATGCAAAGGGCAATTCAAAATGGTGGATTAATTGATGGAATATCTTCTTTATTAGATACAGTTGTTGATAAGGTAAGACAAAAAGGAATTTTAAAACCATCTATTGCTAAAACTATAAAACAAGGTAAAAATATTATTTTAAATAATGTGGAGAATAATATACAAAAAAATTTTGATAATCAATATAAATCAATTGATAATGTAAATAACTATATTGAACAATGGAGAAGAAGTTTTAAATCTAAAGATTTTGAGTCTATGGATAATGCTTATAGGAAAATGGAAAAACAGTTAAAGGAAATTGCTCCAATAGAGAAAATTATAAATAATGCAAAAAGTGTGGAAATTTTACATGAATTAATTAAAAATAATGGTAGAAATTTTAATTTAACTGATGAACAAATGAATTTAGCCAAAAATTTAATATAACAATCAAGTAAAAAATTCTCTTTCCTTATTTTGCCTTTTTGATTGAACAAATCATTTATATACGTTAATTATTTGACAAAATTATGTAAAATAGATATAATATATTAAAAATGATAATGATTTAGAAGAAAAATATCATTATGCTTTTATTAATAAATACGTAACAAGACCTTTTCGTAAAGTTGAAATTCAATCCTTAGAGCAAGGAAAAAATATAGGCATAAAACCTGTGTTAGGAAAATATAATGATGGAGAAAAAGAGAAGGAAGAACAAACAAAATTTGCCGAAAAAAGAAAACAAGCTTTTATAAAATTAAGACTTCCTTTAACATATGTTAATTATGATAATTATTATGGTTTTTCTATGGAAGAAGTTGATAATTATATAGAGCATGGAAGAAATGTTGTTGTTATTGTAAATGATCCAGGAGTAATAAGAGATTTGAAAAATATTTATAAAGGACGATGTATATCTTGTTATGTGCATAGAACAATTCCTAAGAATAAGGAAATATTTATGGAAATTGCTAGACAAAGAGGAGATACACAAGAAAGTGCAGAAATTAGATATAAAAAGGCATTGAAAGATTGGGATATATATACAAATAATACAGAATTATACGATTATACCATTTTAAATACAGATAATGGAATACGGACGACTTTCAAAAATGATGGAAGATTTAAACGCAAAAGATTTTAAATATAAACAAATCGAAAAATGGCAAAAACAAGAAAAACCAAAAATATATGTATTTAGTGGAAATCCTGGTTCTGGGAAAGATGAAGCTTTGGAAACTATAAGAATACAAGGTATATTACATTCCATTATATTACCTAAACATACAACAAGACATCATGAAAAAGGCGATGGAGAAGAAATGATTTGTCCAGAGGATGATGGATTTGATATAGAATCTTGTGATTTACAATATAATAATTTTGGCACAAAATATGGAATTAATACTAAAGAAATAGAAGAAAGATTAGAGGATGGAATTTCATCTAGTATTGTTATTAGTAACAGAGGAGCATTAGAACAATTAAAAACAAAATTTCCAGAAGCTATAGTAAATATTTATATTCAAGGGTTATCTAAAGAAGAATATATTGTGCAACAAAAGGGGCATTTAGAAGAGGAATATGTAAAGAAACGTGTTGAAGAATATGAAAAAGCAGATGAATTATATTATAGTCAATGGTTAGACTTTAATCATGTTATTATCAATAATGGAGATTTATCAGATTTAAAAAGACAAATTGATTTAATTCAGGGATACTATGAAGGCGGGCGAGATTTATCAAGAGAAAAATGCAGGAATGTGGGACATTTCTGTTGCAGGGCATATTTCAAATGGGCAAGATGCAATTTCAGCAGCTGCAAGGGAAATAAATGAAGAAGTTAGTATTAGCCTTAGCTTTAATGTAGATATAAAATCTTTTAGGTATATGTTTTCATATCGTACACAACAGAAATATTCAGAAGATTTTATTGAAAATCAATTTTATGATTTTTTTATCTTAAGGGAAGAAAAACTTAAGATAGAAGATATAAAGATGCAAGAAACTGAAGTACAAGCGATTAAATTTGTAACTATTAATGAATTACTAAAAATGCAGGAAGAAAATAAAATTGTTGAGAGGAAGCCTGTATATGATGAATTAATTAATTATTTACATCGATATTAAGAGTAGAACTTATCAAATAATATATATTGCATATAATCGTTGTTATGAAATAAAAATTTCGACAACGATTTATTTTTTATAGGAGTTATAAAACTTGATAATAGGTAACTTAAACAGTTGTCTAGATTTTAAAATAAGAAGGTAAAATTGCAGAACTTAAACAAATATATAATTAAATTTTTAAGCGATTGCCATATTTTTCTTGCATATTTCTTAGTATTTTAGTATAATACAAATGTAAAAAATAAAGAAAAGAGGGAGAAAAATGGAAGATAGACCACAAGAAAGAAATGACGGAAAAATAGTTGAAAGAGATATTGAAAAAGAAATGAGAACAGCATACATTGACTATGCAATGAGTGTAATAGTATCTCGTGCACTTCCAGATGTAAGAGATGGCTTAAAACCTGTACATAGAAGAATACTATATTCAATGCATGAAGATGGAATAACCTCAGACAAGCCATATAGAAAATGTGCAAACACAGTAGGATCAGTTTTAGGAAGATATCATCCACATGGGGACAGTTCAGTATATGATGCAATGGTAAGACTTGCACAAGACTTTTCAATGAGATACATGTTAATTGATGGTCATGGAAACTTTGGTTCTGTAGACGGAGATGGAGCAGCAGCAATGAGGTATACAGAAGCGAGAATGTCAAAAATATCTGAATACATGTTAACAGATATAGAAAAAAATACAGTAAATTTTATGCCAAACTATGATGACAGATTACAAGAACCAGTTGTGTTACCAGCAAGAATACCATCTCTACTAATAAATGGTTCATCAGGAATAGCAGTAGGAATGGCAACAAATATACCACCACATAATTTAAAAGAAGTAATAGATGGAATAATCAAAATAATTGATGAAGACGAAGTGACAGATGAGGACTTACTATCTGTTATAAAAGGTCCAGATTTTCCTACAGAAGGAATAATTTTAGGAATAGAAGGAATAAAACAAGCCTATAAAACAGGTAGAGGAAAAATTACTTTAAGAGCAGAGACAGATATTGAAGAAATGAGTGGAAATAGGCAAAGAATTATAGTTTCATCTTTACCATATCAAGTAAATAAAGCAAACCTAATAAAAACAATATCAGATCTTTCAAAAGAAAAGAAAGTTGAAGGAATATCTGAGTGTAGAGACGAATCTGACAGAAAAGACAAAGTAAGAGTTGTTATAGAACTTAAAAGAGATGCTAATCCACAAGTAGTACTAAATCAATTATTTAAGCATACACAAATGCAAACAACCTTTGGTATTATAATGTTAGCACTAGTAGATGGAGAGCCAAAAATATTAACCTTAAGACAATGTTTAGATTGTTATATAGACCACAGAAAAGAAGTAATATTAAGAAGAACACAATTTGAATTAGATAAGGCCTTAGCAAGAGCTCATATTTTAGAAGGTTTAAAAATAGCTTTAGACAATATTGATGAAATAATAAATATTATTCGTTCATCATATGATGATGCAAAAGAAAGATTAATGGAGAGATTTGGACTAACAGATATACAAGCACAAGCAATATTAGATATGAGACTAAAAACATTATCAGGCTTGCAACGTGAGAAAATAGAAAATGAATATAATGAATTAATGGCATTAATAGCACATTTAAGAGAAATATTAAGTAGCGAAAGATTAGTTTTCGATATCATAAAAGAAGAATTAATTGAAATAAAAGATAAATTTGGAGATGAAAGAAAAACAAAAATAGTTGCAGCAGAAGGAGAAATAGACATCGAAGATTTAGTAAAAGAAGAGCAAACAGTAATAACTTTAACACATTTTGGTTATATAAAAAGATTACCAATAGATACTTACAAGAGTCAAAAAAGAGGTGGTAAAGGAATTACAGGAATGACAACGAGAGAAGAAGATTTTGTAAAACAAATATTTACTGCATCAACACATGATACAATTTTATTCTTTACAAATAAAGGAAAATTATATAGATTAAAGGGATATGAAGTTCCAGAAGCAGGAAGAACTGCAAAAGGAACTGCAATAGTAAACTTATTAAGTTTAGATCCTGGAGAAAAAGTATCAGCAGTTATACCAATTCAAAACTTTGCAGAAGGAAAATATTTATTAATGGCTACAAAAAATGGATTAATTAAAAAGACAGCTTTAGGAGAATATAACTCTGCAAGAAAAACTGGATTACAAGGTATTACTTTAAAAGAAAATGACGAATTAATTGAAGTTAGATTAACAGATGGACAAGATAACGTAGTATTAGTAACAAGAAAAGGTATGTGTATTACCTTTGATGAAAAAGATGTACGTCCAATAGGAAGAGTTTCTCAAGGTGTAATTGGTATAAGACTTGATGATGATGATGAAGTTATAGGAATGGAATCAGTAATAGCAGGAGATAAAGCTACTTTACTTGCAATTACAGAAAACGGATTTGGAAAAAGAACAGAGTTAAATGAATATAGAGTCCAAATCAGAGGAGGAAAGGGTGTAATTACTTATAAAATAACACCAAAAACTGGAAAAATTGTAGGAGTAAAAGTTGCTAGTGAAGAGGATGATGTAATGCTAGTTACAGATACAGGAACAATTATTAGAATAAATGTAAAAGATATAAGTGTTTTAGGAAGATCAACTCAAGGAGTTACATTAATGAGAACAAATGATGGAGGAAAAGTTGTAAGTATAGAAACTTTAAAACCAGATATAGAATAAAAAAATGCTAGAAGGAATTCTAGCATTTTTTGAATCTTAAATCTTCACCAATAAAATAATATAAGTCATAATGTCCAACAATTCTTGAGCCAATTCTTTCTTCATAATTTCTAAAAATATCATTAATATTTAAATTAGTTGAAATAATTGTTTTAGTTATTTTATTATTTAAATTTAAAATTCTAGTATTAATTATTGTAAAAAGTTCACTTAATTTCATAGAGTTTAAACTTTCAGTTCCTAAATCATCAATTATTAATAAATCAGCTTCTAAAATAGATTTATAAATATTATCATATGAATTTTTTTCTTTACTCATTTTATAATCTATAACACTTTCAAGAAGAACAGGTGCTGTTTGATATAAAACGATTTTTCCGATTTTTTAATAATTCTTGGGCAATACAATTAGACATAAAAGTTTTGCCGTAATCCAGTATTACCACAAAAAAGTAAATTTTTATTTTCAGGATTATCGAAATTATTTACAAAATCAATACATCTATTTTTTATATTTTTAATATTTTCTCTAGGTGAAATATTAAGTTTATATTTTTGAATATTTACTTCATCAGAAAATAAATTTTCATTAAAACTGTTAAAGTTTTCTTTATTTAAATTTGCCATATTAGATTTATTAAAAGAATAATTAAGTAATTTTTGTTTTAAACAATTACACATTTGTGTTTTAAAGCTATTATCTCTTACATACCCAGTATCTTTACAAAGAGCACATTCATATTTAGGTTTTAAATAATTTTCATCAATATTTTCTGACAGTAGAATTTTTTCTTTTTCTTTTTTTAAAATATTAATTTTATCTTGTAGAGCTTTTAAAGAGGAACTTCCATTTTTTAATATTTCTTTAGTTGTATCTAATGCATAATTATTTAATTCATTTTCTATTTCTCTTAATTTTGGAATTTGTATATATAAATTTTCTTTTTTTTCTTCTAAATCTAATTCTGCATGTAATTTTTTATATTCATATTCTTTTAATAAGGTATTTAGTATATTGTTTGACATTTAGTCCTCCTTTTTAGTTTCGTTAGCATATAAATACTCTAAATTTTCATATTGTCTTTGTTCATAACTTTGTTTTTTGGTTTTATTTTGCAATTCTTTTACATTATTTTCTTGCTTTTTTCTTTGTTCAATAAAAGCTTGTATTTCTGCTGGTGTTTTTAATTGTCTTTCATGCCAACTTGTTATAATATTGTTTATGTATTCAAAGGTTGGATTTTGTTTATAAGTAGTTCTTTTAAGAGCTATTTCTATAATATCCATATCATATCCATAGTTTAAAACCCAGTTTTCAATATAGGCTTCTTCATATTGGGTTAAGCCATTATATTTTCCAAGTTTTTTTGCAATTATTTTTTTATATTGTGTTAAATTCTCTTGTTTTTCAGAATACTTATCTAGATCATTCCAAGTTTTTACATTATTTGT
>CAQPRV010000040.1 GCA_948857205.1 uncultured Clostridia bacterium | reverse complement strand
TATCAACAAAATATTATGAGACCAAGTCAATTTTGCAGACAGTGTTTGCAAAATTTCAATGCTAGGATATTCTTCGTAAAATTTTCTCATATTTCTCAAATTTCTAACTGAAAAACCTTGAATAGTTGGAAACTCATTTTTTAAATCAATAGAAAGACTATCAACAAATTTATTTCCCCATTCAATATTTGCTGATATAATCTTTCCAATGTTCCAATACATATATATCATTTCCGTATTCACTGCTTGCATTGCTTTATATTGTGATTTTAATACTTCTTGTTTTATATTTTCAAAAATTTCTTTATATTTATTTATATCTATGTAATTTTCCATTTTTTACCTTCTTTCTAATTTTGCAGACATCGTCTGCAAAATTTAATTATCCTTTATTAATTGGCATTATATCACTTATTCTCAATTTTTTCATTATAAATTCAAAAAAAGATGACATTGTATTATTATTTTTTACAATTCATCTTTGGTACCATATAAGTATAGTTATCACATAAGTTGATAATTATACTTTTTTTCATTAAAATAGAGAAGATTGGTCAACGTAATTCATCTAGAGAATACTTTGTTATCTCTCGCTATTTAAACAGTTGACCAACTCTATTCATCAATCCTTCGATTAAGCAAGTTGAATTACATATATTGTACATTCGTGTAAATAGCCAAAATGAAAGATGTAATAGTAGTTGGATCCAGTCAAAAAAATTAATTTTTAGAAAGGAGAATTTTTATGTATGCTATAGGAATTGATGTATCAAAAGGTAAAAGTACAATAGCAATTAATCTTAATGGTATTCTATTAGAAAAGCCTTTTGAAATAAAACATACTAATGAAGGTTTCGATATGTTATTGGAAAAAATTAAAGAATTTCCAAAAGAAAATATTAAGTTTGTAATGGAGGCAACTGGTATTTATCATTTACCTATTTTATTAAAATTATTGGAACTAAAATATTTTGTTTGCGTAGAAAATGCCTTTTTAATAAAAAAGTATTTTGATGTAAATTTAAGAAAAGTTAAAACAGATAAAAAAGATGCAGTTAAACTAGCAAATTACTGTTCTGATAAATGGAACATTCTAAAGACATATACTATACAAGACAATACATATGAAGAATTAAAATTTCTTTCAAGGCAATATAATCAACAAATATCTCTAAAAGTAAAAGCTAAGGTACAATTAGGTAATCTAATAGATTTAACATTTCCTAGTTTTTCTAACCCATTTAATATTGAAAATCAATATTTATTTATGTTAGATGTATATGAGAAATATTATCATCCGAAATTAATAGTTGCACTTGAAGAGAAAACTTTTGTCGAAGATATACAAGAAATTGCACAAAAAAGAGGACATCGTACAGGATTAAGAGTAGGTATAGAATTATACAAGCTAGCCAAAGAAACAATCCCAACGCGTCCTTCTAATAAGTATACACAATTAGCGGTAACTACTTGTGTAGATAGCTTACGTTCTATAGAAAAAGCTACTAATGATATTATAGCACAGATGAACGAACTTGCAAGAGAATTGCCCGAATATGATATTGTTCGCAAAATGAAAGGTGTAGGCAATAAAATTTGTCCTAGAATTATAGCTGAAATTGGTGATGTTAGAAAATATAAAAATGCAAACAGTTTAATAGCAAGTGCTGGAATTGATACTCCGCCTTATCAATCTGGAAAATTTACAGCCACTAATATACATATTTCAAAACGAGGTAATAAATATTTAAGAAAATGTGGTTATGAAATAATGAAATCTCTAAAAGCTACAAAACCTACAAATGATTCATCTGTATACGATTATATAGTAAAAAAGGAAATTGAAGGTAAACCTATGGATGTCTGTAAAATAGCTGGATTAAATAAGTTTTTGCGAATTTATTATGCTAGAGTAAAAGAAGTATATAATTAACAGTTTCGCTGGGAATATATGTAAAAAGCAATGTTTTTCAACACTGCTTATTTAGCATACATAAATTTATTATAAAAATAATTTTAAAAAAATTTCTAAAAACTATTGACTTTAGTTAGCAAGTTTAAATATGTGAAAATTTTTAAATTACTAAATTGTTTGTAGGAGGAAACCTTTGCTATTACTCAATTTTAATTTTTCGTCATAAGAGAATATGGTTGTTATTACAAGTGCTATTAATGTAATTCCGATTTTTCTCCTTTGTTATTTTCATACATGTCATTAGGGACGGAGAATTTTGGCAACTTTTATATTTAATTTAAATTTTTTTATTATATAAAAAACTGTGAAAGATTTTAAGTTTCTTCACAGTTTTATTTATTATTAAATTATTTTTCTATTGATACAGGAAGATATTTAACTCCCCATTGTAAAGCTTGTGCATGAGAACCTACATAAACATCAATTCTATTTCCGCTAATTGCTCCACCTCTATCTTCAACTGTATAAATATGTCCACCTATATTTACTTTAGTTCCAAAAGCAAATTTTGATGATGCAGCTACTGTTCTTCCTGGTGTTGCCTTAGTTCCTGAAGCTGTTGTTCCTGTTGGCTTTCCACAACATTTACTACATGAACAATATGCAGTTATTTTATATGTTTCTCCATTTGCTACTGTTGTCTTTTCTGGCTTTTTAGTTGTTGTTGTAGGTAATGTTGGTGTTCTTGGTGTAGATGCTCTTGATGTTTGTGTTTTCTGTACTTGAACAATTTTATTTACAGGATCTTTTATTACCTTTTCTGAAATAACTGTTCTCTCTATTTCTACATTGTTTTGATATTTTGCTTTGTAAACTATTTCTTTTATTCCATCTTTTCCTTGTTGTAATACTTTATTTGTTGCATTTTCAGTTGCATCAGTTATGTTTTTTGTAACTGTTTCATATGGAATAGGTATTTGTTCTTTAATTATTTTTTCTGTTATTGGTGTATAGTTTTCTAGTAATTCTTCTAATGATGTTTCTACACCTTCTTTTGATATTTTGGCTATTTGAACTTCTGTATATGATTTATCTGTTATTTTTATATTTTGACCTGATGTTATTTTTTCTTCTAAAGCTGGTATTGCTTTTTGGTTTTCTTCAATAATAATATTATTTTCCTCTAATATATCTGATACTTTTGTTTTTGCTGTTAATACTTTCATTTCATATCCATTTTGTAATGTTATTGTTACATCATTTAAACCTGTATTTACTGCCATTACGCCTATACCTGATATTAAAATTAAAATTATGCTTACACAAATAATTTTCATGATTGAAATTGAAGCATTTTCCTCTTTTCTCATAATATTAATTTCCTCCCTTTGGCATTATTGATTATACTATTCATTTTTATAAATGTCAAATTTTTATCTTATTTGTTTATTAATAAATAGTATTTAAACTCTTGGTGGTAATATTTAATGAGTTTTTATTCTAAATTTGTCCACTTTTTCAATAGTTTATATAATATTATATTCTTTAGTTCTAAAAAAAATTACTATTTTTTAATGTTATTTTAAATTTCTTAATGCTTCTATTCTATCTTGTGTACTTGGATGTGTTGACCATATACTAGATGTTTTCTTTTTACCATTTTTTAAGTCTTTCTTAAATGGATTTATAATATACATATTAGCAGTTGCACTATTAGCAACATCTAACTCATTAGGATCACTCTCTAATTTTTCTAAAGCAGAAATTAGTCCCTCTGGGTTTCTTGTAAATTCTATAGCAGTACTATCAGCTAAAAATTCACGTTTTCTTGATAAAGCTAATTGCATCAAAGAACCAAAAATTGGGGATAATATTAAACAAATTAATCCAATTATCATTAATATTGCATTTCCTTTACTATTATTATCATTATCTTTTGAACCTCCCCAAAAAAGTGCTCTTGAAAATATGTCAGATAACATAACTATAAAACCTACCATTACAGATACTACACAACTTAAACGAATATCATAATTTTTAATATGACTCATCTCATGCGCAATTACACCTTCTAATTCATAGTAATCCAATTTTTCTAGCAATCCTGTAGTCACACAAATCACTGCATTTTCAGGATTTCTACCAGTTGCAAAAGCATTAGGTTGATTGTCATCTACAACATATAATCTTGGTTTTGCAGTTAATCCAGAAGAAATCATTAAAGCATCTAATATATTAACTAATTTTAAATCTTCTTCTTTTGTTGCTGGTCTAGCTCTATTTATAGATAAAACTATTTTATCACTATAGTAATAAGATCCCCAAGCAGAACTAATCGAAAAAATTAATGCAAACACAATTGATGCAGTTCCAAGTCTCAATGTATTACAAATATAATAAACAATTAGTGTTATTAACAAAATAAATATGCTTACAATTATTCCTGATTCAATTTTATTTTTTCTTATATTTTCAAACATTTCTTATCCCTTCTTATAACAAATAAGAAAAATCAAAGATTTTTTAACAAATTCGTTTTTGTGACAAATTTATGAAATAAATTTGTGTATAATATATTTTATATAATGTAAAATCATCATAACTTTACTATTATAAATAAAACATGCCAAAATACTCTTTCCTTTTGGCACATTTTTAATCTTTAATTATTTCCAAAGTCTACTTTAACATTTTTTCTAATTTCTTCATTTTCAACTTCAAACAATTCTCTTGGTTTAAAATTAAATATTCCTGCAATTATGTTAGATGGAACTACTTGTAATTTTGTATTATAGCTTGCTACTGTATCATTATAAAATTGTCTTGAAAATGATATTTTATTTTCTGTGTTTCTTAATTCTTCTGATAATTCAGAAAAATTTTGATTCGCCTTTAAATCTGGGTAATTTTCAGATACTGCCATTATTGTTTTTAGTGCACCTGATAATTGGTTATCTAAATCTGCCTTTTCTGATATTGTTGTTGTTTTTGCCCATGATGTTCTAAGTTCTGTAATTTTTTCAAAAGTCTCTCTTTCATGATTCATATATCCTTTTACTGTTTCAACAAAGTTTGGTATTAAATCAAATCTTCTTTGTAATTGGACATCTATTTGACTCCAAGCATTATCAATTTTTACTCTTAATCTAACTAATCCATTATAAATACTAATTATTGCTATTATAACTATAACTACAATAGCTAATATAATCCATATTGCCATTCTAACCCCTCCTTTTTATTATTATATACAGTAACATCATAACATATTAAATTTTTTTATACAATAATAAACTAAAATTTTATTATATTGTTTATTAAATATTTTTATAACTCTAAACTTTAATATTATATATTGTTCTAGCATTTTTATTTGTTATTTCTGCTATTTCTTCAACTGACATCTTTTTTACTTTTGCTATCTTTTGTGCTATATACTTCACATTCCTTGGGTCATTTCTCTTTCCTCTTAATGGCTCTGGAGACAAATATGGACTATCAGTTTCTATCAATATTCTATCATTTTGAACCATTTCTATTATTTCGTCTGCATTTTTAGAATTTTTAAATGTAATTGGTCCTGCAAAAGAAATATAAAATTCCATTTTTAAAGCTTCTTTTATTAATTCTCTATTTAAAGGACAACAATGAAAAACACCTTTATTTTTTACTGGATTTTGTTTTAAAATTTCTATTGTATCCATAACCGCTTCTCTTGTATGAATTACAATTGGTAAATTTAATTCGTTAGCTAATTCTATTTGTTTTATAAATGCTTTTTTCTGTAATTCTTTATTTTCTTTATTCCAATAATAATCTAATCCTATTTCTCCTATTGCAACAATCTTATTATTTTCATGTGCTAATTCTTTAATTTCTGATATCATTATCCACAATTCTTCTTCAGTTTGTGGAATATCATTAGGAGATATTCCACATGTTGCATATATAAAATCATATTTGTTAGCTAATTTTGTGGCCAATTTTGATCCTTCTAAACTATATCCAGCAGATATAAGATATTCAACTTCATTACTTATTTCCTTTATTATAGTTTCTCTATCTATATTAAATTTTTCATCATCTAAATGTGCATGATTATCAAAAATTTTCACATAAACCTCCCAAAATAAAGTGTCCTTAATCTTAAAGTATTTATCAGTCATTCCATATAATTACAACATTTGCTACTGCATAATCTTTACAATGAGAAATACTCACATCTATATCAATAGCCTGTCCTAAATCAATTCCAAGCACTCTTAACTGTGGTCTACCTTGTTTGTCATTTTGAACTTCAATATCTCTCCAAGATAATGAATATTTATCTTCAAGCTTACTTGATATAGCTTTAAAGCTTGCCTCCTTAGCTGCAAATCTAGCTGCATAGTGTTGAAATCTTTGCTCCTTTTTACTTTCGCAATAATTTATCTCAGTTTCAGTATATACTCTTTGTAAAAATCTATCTTTAAGGTTTTCTATACATTGTTTAATTCTTTCTATTTCTATTATATCTGTTCCACATGTTATTCTCATTAAAACTTCCTTATTACCAATATATTAATAATATAAAATTAAATACATTAAGTATTAGTGATATCATTAATATCAATAATACAATCTTATTTACTTTAAATGTCTTTTTAATGTTAAAGTCCTTATATAAAACATCAAATTTATTTTTTATTTCTCTATATAATTCCTCTAACTCCAATTTTTCTTGTAATTTTCTGTTTAACATATTACCTGTTTCATCTTCCGTAACTTCTTTTATCCATATACTTTTTGTAAAGTTTGAAAATTTTTCTCTAATTTTCTTAATATTATTAGTTTCCTTACATTCTTTAGCCAACTTTTCTAGATAAACTTTTTTATATAAATTAATTATATACGTATATAAATATTGATTTTCATATTCATATGGAAGAACTGTATAATGATTAATATCATAACTAGATGCTAAAAGACTTATTGATGTTTTAGTTATTCCCATTTTAGCATATTTCCATTTTGAAAAGATTTCTATATTCCCTTTATCTAAATTTATACTATTATCTGCTGATAAATTGTTTGCAAACTTATTAAATTGATATTCTATTTTTTCAAAGTCACTTAAGTTGTTCCATGCCTCTTGATCTATGCAAAGATAAGAATATGTTAAAAATCTTTCACTATTTAAATTTAATTTTTTTATTTCATTATCTGTACCTGTTATTTTATAAATAAAATCTTTAAGACTCTCTATACTTGAAAAACTATCTGTTTGTAACATTATTTTGTCATAATTTTCTAGATTAGATACATCAGAACATATATCTCTAAATTTATAATTAAAATTTAATATATTAGAAAAACTATTATTGTCCTCCAAGTCAGTTTTTATACATAAGAAACATACTCCAGTATTAAAACATATTACATCAATTTTTCTAATTATAAAATAAATCCCTTTACTACCATCTATTTTTGCTTGTATATCATTTTCTAAATTATATTCAAAAATGCTACATGGATATTTATTTAATAAACTTGCTTGAGTTTCTGTTGGTAATTCTTCTAATTGTTTTATTTTCGAATTGTTTAGTTCAAAATTAGAAAACAATATCTCTTTCCATTTTGGTAAAAAATATTTATATATTTTTAAATCTTTTTCTTTTTCAAATGTCTTTAATTTAAAATTTTTATCCTTTAATAATTTAATTAAATATTCATTATATCTTGTTTCTTTTACTAGAAACGGATATATAAAATATGTATATTGATAACTTGTCTTTAGTTCCATTTTTTAATTCCTCCATTTATTATAATTGACAATAATAATTCATATTAATATCTTTCCCTAAATGCCATCTACCTATAAAATCTATTTTTAAATAATCTTCTAAATTATAAGTTGGTTCTTGTATAACATTTCCTTTGTCATCTATAGAACCCCATTTTCCATCTTTTTTAATTCCTGCATATCCATAGGCATTTTGCTCTGTTACATCATCATATAAATAATCTACTACCACTTTACCATCTTTATCTATAAATCCATATTTTCCATCTTTTTTACTTATATATAATGTACTTGATGGATATATGTCTTTTTCGGATTTTTCTTCAAATTTATAATTATAAAATTTGTATTCATCTCCTTGTTTTATTTTTAGATATCCTTTTTGTTCATCTTCATCTGTTACAATCCCTGTTTGCCTAACTGCAAAATTATTATCTAGTATTTCATTATTAAAGTTCTCATCTGATGCAATATATATGTCTGCTTTATCGTTGTAACTAATGTCTGCATATTTAAATTCTATTTTGTTATTTTTTTCTATATCTATAATAGAATATTTTCCATTTAATTTTACTATAAATATTCCTGATTTTGTTTCTTCTAGCTCTTCATATGTTGGCTCTATTATAACTTCTCCTGTAGCTTTCATTACTCCATATAAATTATTTACTGTATATATAACTTGTCCTTCTGAACTTTTTAAAATTTCTTTAATTTCATCAAATCCATCTGATAGTATTACTTGATCACCTTTTTTTACTAGAGATTGCTTATTTCCATTCTTTACAACATAAAAATCATTTCCATAGATATTACTTACTTCATCATAGTTTGTTGCTAAAATTGAGTTTCCTGAATAGTCTACTATACCATATTTACTATTTTCTGCTTGTACAATAAAACCAGACTTGTTATCTTTACCTAATTGTTTTATATCATTATATTGTGGTTTTAATATAATTTTTCCTTCATTATTTACTACACCATATTTTCCATCTTTTTTTACTTTTATTGCATTTTTTATTCCTTTAATTGCTATTATTTCTTCATATTCAGAGGCTAGTAATTCTTTACCAGATAAATCAATTATTCCATATCTTCCATCTTTTTCTACTTTTAAAATGTTTTCTTCATACCATAAATTATTCCTTTCATCACTATTTGGTATTGCTTCTATTTTATTATAACTGGTAAATATCTCTTCGTTTTTACTGTTTAATACTTTTGTTTTATATTCTTCTGTATCATAATTTACATCATATGTGCATATAAAAACATCTTTTTTACTGTTTGGTATTACAATCATTTCTGCATAGGATGGGTCTATTACATTTTCACCTTTAGAATTTATTACTCCCCATTTGTTATTTTGATAAGATACAAAATAATCATTGCTTATTATTTTTCCATTTTCTTTGTCTTTTGTTATAATTCCTTTAATTATGAAAATAAACATAATTACAACTACAATTGCTATTATTACTGCAAATACTTTTTTAAGATTAAGCTGTGGTTCTTCATATCTTCTTCCTCTATCCAATTTTACGCCTCCTTTTTATAGTTAAACTATATCATATATTACATTTTATATCAAGTCATGGGGACGGAGAATTTTGGCAATTTTTTCAGCCATTGGGGACGGAGAATTTTGGCATTTTTTCTGCTGAACTAGTTTGCAATATTTTATTTGAATTGTCTAAATAATAAAAGAGAGCTTTTAATTATATTTTTTTGAATTCACATAATATACTTAAAATTCTATTAAGTATAAAATCCCTAAGAAATAGCAACTATATCTTTTATATAATAGGAAAATATTACTTTTCTATTATATAAAAAAATTGCCAATTAGGTTAGGAGAATAAGTAAGATTGCCAAAATTCTCCGTCCCCAATGGCATTAGTCTTCTTTTTTCATAAATTTGCAAGCCATAATACTCATATCATCTTTTGGAATACCATAATTGTTGTCTATTGATTCATTCAAAATTAAGTCTGCTATCTTTTGAGTATTATTTGTCTCTATGTCTTCTAACATATATTTTAGCCATAATTCTTTATTTTTATATTCAACATTTGAGTCTAAAATCCCATCTGTACACATTATCATAATATCTCCAGTGCAAATATCTTTATCAAATGTTTGTATATCTGTCTCATCCATTATACCTGCTGGTAAAGAATTCGACTTTATTATTTTTACTTTATTTTTATTTTTTATATATGTTGGACATGCTCCACTTTTTATTAATTCTATTGTTCCTACATATAAGTCTATTATTGCAATATCTATTGTTGAAAATATCTCTTTGTTTGTATTTATTAGTGCACTATTTATTAACTTCAATGATATATCTTTTTCAAATCCAGATTGTAATAAATTTTCTAACATTCTAATACATTGACTGCTACTTTCTTTTGCATCTTTGCCACTTCCCATACCATCACTTATTGCAACTAAGTATTTTCCGTCTTTTAATCTTATATTTAACATGCTATCACCTGATACAGTACTATTATTTTTAACTGTTTCAGCTTTTCCAAATGCCATTACATATTTGTCATCTGATAGGAAATTTAATTTATTTCCAACGCTTAAATCACTGTTTAATACTATTTTTTCTTTTAATACTTGAGTTAATATTTTTTCTATTTTATTTATTTTTGAAGTTTCTATTAATTTATTTAAGTAAATTTCTATTATGAATCTTTGATCTTTTTTTACTGATATATCTTCTATTTCAATTCCCTTTTGTTTTAAAATTTCTAGTATTTCAAATTTTTCTTTTGAATATTTTTCTTCAATTTTTATTCCCTTTTCTATATCATCTGCTAAATTATGTATTGCTTTAGATACATGATCTAGTTGTTTTCTCATGTTATTATTATTTTGTTCTACTCTTTTTCTCCATATAAAATCTGATTTACTTATTTTATATGACATATTTATTGTTCTTATCATTTGTTTTATTGTAGTTTCTAGATATTCACTGATTTCGTTATCTTCTAATCCTACTATATAACTATTACATTCTGCAAATATTTCTAGTAAGTCTTTTCTATTAATTTCTTGTTTGTCTAAGAGTCTTGTGAATATTTTATCAATAATTTGTCCATCTACTTGTGCAATATCTTCATATAACATATTATCTCTATATGGTTCTAAATTATTTAATAGTTCAGCTATAAATATTTGCTTATTTGCCTCTTTGTGTGCACTATCAATTTCACTTGATGTTTTGTCATTTCCTTGTTTATATGAGGTTGCCATTTCTTGAATTACTTCTGAAACATTGTTTAAATTTTCTATCATTTCTTTGCTATTATCTAATGTTCTATTTGGTATGACGGGTAAAAATTGTGAATTTCCAACAAATTCTTCTAGGTCTAGCCTAAATGTTTTTGGTATAGCTAGTAAGCCTATAGATGCTATTAGTATTTCTTTAAAGTGTATCAATTCTATTGTATACCCATTTGATACATATGCAAGCACTATATTTCCTAAAATAAATCCTATTATTACACCAATTTTTCCAAACCTGTTTAGTATACCTGAAATCATTCCAGATATTGCATAGGCTGTTATCATTATTGGCTCGGATCCTGTTATTACTCCAAGTGTAACTCCTATTGTTACTCCTGATGTTGTTCCAACTAAAATGCCATTTTTCCACCCTAAAGTCATTACAATTACTATGCTTAATATATTTCTTATATTGAATCCATATATACTTAAGTCACCAAATGCACTTACTGCAATAGCCATTAATAGGCTAGCTCCTATTAATTCTTCGATAGAAAATGCTCTATTTCTATTGAAGTCTTGCATTACTACTATTGAATTTACAAATATTTTGTAAAATACTAATGCTATTATTGATACTGTAAATGTAGATAATAAGTCATATATTGTAAAATGTGACATTGCAAGTTTTATTATTTGTATTAAAAATGTTGCAATAAATACATTTTTTCCGATTTTTATTTTTTCGTTTCTTTCTTGTTCATTATATTTTGGCTTAAATATAAATAATGTTATTATTATTGCTATTGAAGTTAAAAAGTATCCTAATGCTCCACCTGGTCCATATTTTATTGCATTTCCTATTAGTGAAAATATTATTATTCCTAATGCTGGTATTTCTGTTGCTAAACATGCCCCTAAAATACTTATACTAAATATTGAATATTCTCCATTTAATCCTACTAATGATATCATAAAAGAAATTATATATATTAACATATTTTTCTTTGTGATTATATTTGATAATATGCTTTTTTCTTTTATTTCTATTGTATCTTCATTTATATTTTGAAACATCCTTACCACCTCTTTATTTTTTATAGGCTTTATTTTACTACTTGTCCTTCGTGGTTTTTGTCTTTTTTAGTAATTTAACTAAAAAAACTTTTTTACTTTTTTTGATATTTTTTTTTAATTTTTTATTTTAACTATCTTTTTACGTCCTTTATTTTATTATATATAGTCGAAAATTGCAATATTTTTAAGGTAATCGCTTAAAATTTTAATTATTTATTTGTTTATATTTAATTAAGAATAGCGTGAGAAGGATTATAATTATTTATTTTTGAGTGCTCCAGGGTAACCGTTCCAAAATTCTTAGAAAAGTTAAAAAACTTTTCTATAGAATTTTGAGAATGGGGCAACGAAAGCAATAAATAATTATAATCCTTTGGGAGCGAGTAGATTTTATAAATAAAAGCAAATAAATAATTAAAATTTTAAGCGATTGCCTTACAATATTTTAGTTTTTATTTTTTGCATTATGTGTAAATTTTAATTTTTCTAAATTTATGTTATATAGTATAAGTTTCTAACAATATACAGTTACTATATATAAAATTATTTATATAAAATTTGAATTAACAAAATACTATATGGTTAAACTAATAAAATAATAACATAATAATTACTATAAATTACCTTAAAATGTATTGAAAAAATTTATTAAGAATGTTATAAATATAAAAACATATAATAACATGATTACATAAGATCTTATTACCCGACAGTTTTGCTTGAAATGAGTAATATTTCAGAGATTTTGTCTTTTAAAATAAATTTTTCGAGAAATATTTACCATATATTGGGAAATACCTCTCGAATTATTAAAAATCTCTCATGTTTAATAAAACAC
>CAQPRV010000039.1 GCA_948857205.1 uncultured Clostridia bacterium | reverse complement strand
TCATATAATTCTACAATTGTTTTTTTAAATTCCTCTGTATATGTTTTCATTTTTAGACACTCCTTTTTCATTTACATAACATTATATCATCTTTTCATTGATTCGTAAAATTTTGTGTCTATATATCTATTCTAACATCAATCATTATACCTACTACTTGTCCTCGCCTTATAAGTGGCTATCTTATATTTAAGTAAAGTGATTTGTGAGATTACTTTTTAACTAGCTCGAATAGTAGGAATGTATTTAATGAATTGCTATTTAATTTTCAAAGTTCATGTGGAATAAAAATTCCTCTCATTTCTCCTGTGAAAAAATGAGAGGTTTGTAGGATTAAATTTTTAAATTTTTATAAATTTTTTTAATTTTTCTAAAATTCTATCTCTTTTATCTTGAATTGTAGTGTAATGTTTGCCTACTATTGCAGCATATTCTCGCAATGTTTTATTTTCAAAAAATAATGCCTTTATTAGTTTATATTCTTCTTCAGTTAGTTGTAATAAAGCTATTCTTAATTTTTCTATTTCAATTTTTCTTTCAAAAGTAGCTTCTATATTATCTATTGGATTTGAAATTATATTTTTTAATGCTACTCCATTTTCAGATTCATGATCATAAGAAATTAAATTCATTTTTCTTGCAACTCGATCTAAATATTTTTGTCTTTGTTCTTCATACTCTATAATTTCATAATCTTTTTTTGATACTTCTAGTAAAATATCATCTAACTTAATAAATTTCTTTTTCTTATATGTACTGTATTTTTTTCGTTTCTCTTTTAGTTCTTTATATGTAATTTCTTCATAAATTCCTTTTTTTAATTTTATAAAACATTTTGCATTATCTTGCATTTCTCTTTCCTCCAATCAATTCGTTTTTGTGAATTGATTGGTAGGTGGGCTACGGCAATGTTTTTCTTTTAGAGCATAAAAAAAATCAAATATACAACGCATAATTGCACATTTGATTTGAAATAGGCACAAATATCTAATATTTACATTTTTTAATGTAAATACTTGTGAAATTACTTTTACATTTTTACTTGTACCCCTCCCCATATAAAAAACTCCTTTATAGAATAGTGCCTAAACAAAATTCTTAAAGGAGTTTTGAATAATTAAAAAATAAATCAATACTATAATCAAAGTCTAAAATATGTACTTGTAATTATCTTGTGTTTTCTCTATATCTTTTGAATCGCCTCCCTTTTAAGACTTTGATTAAGTTGCTTGCATTATATAGAATTTTACTTTTCTAATGTCAAAAAAGGGGGAATATGGCGAAAAAGGGCGAAAAAAGGCTAAATTTTCTTTTACTATTTTTTCCATTTTGTATTGTGTTTACATAATTTTTATGGTATAATGTTATCGAATTTATAATATAGACATTTGTAGGAGGGTTTCCAGATGCAGAAAGTCCTTATTGCTAATCCTAATGTTGAGCAAAGAATAAGGCTTTGTCAACAGCTTGCAAATGATAAAAGGTTAGAAGTAATAGAAACAGCTGATGGAAAAACTGCTTTAGAAAAATATCTTGATATTAAACCTAATGTATTAGTTTTAGATTCTTGCCTAAAAGATATAAATTGTATTGAAATAATTGATAGATTATCTACAAATATTGCAGATAAGAAAAATAACAACATTATATTAACAGCTCAAAAAGAAGAAAATTTGAACTTGTCTAATGCTGCTAGAATATACAAGGTAATCTATGATGATGAAAATTTTAATGACTTTTATAGTACAATTAACGAAATGTATCTTTTTGGAGAATATGAAGAATTAACTAACGAGGAACTCGATTTATTATTTTTGACATTAAAAATTCCTTTAAATTCAAATGGAACTAATTACATAAGAGAAGCTATTTTTGAATGCTACTACTACCCTGACTTACAGAAAAAATTGAAAGATATTTTTACTATAATTGGACAAAGACACAACAAGCCTAATTCGGCAATACGATCAAGTTTTAGAACTGCATTAGAACGATTAAATATGTATAGAGATACTATCAACTGCCCTATTATGCAATATTTTGATATTGAAGAAAATATAACCCCAAAAGATTTTTTAGAAATTGCAGTAATGTATTTACATCTACAAAAAGGAAAGAAGAAATAAGTTTTGTAAAAAACCTATTCCTCTTTTTTAGTTTATGCGTTTTCTTTTAATTCTTTATACCCTTGCATTATATTGTCTATTTCCATATTGTTTATTGGCTCTGATACAAATGTATTCAAATTTCTTCCCATTAGATTATATGCTGTTTTCATATATTCATCACTAACATTATCACTTGTAATTATATTGAATATTGGCACATTATCTTTTAAACTTTCTTTTGATTTCCTCATTATTTCCATACTGTCCATATTGTCTAAATTCATTTTTGCAAAAACCATTTCTGGCTTTGATTCTATAATTTTATTATATGTTTCTTTTCCGTCTGTTGCTGTGTCTACTAATTCAACATAGTCTAAGCCTTTTATTGTATCTGCTATTTTATTTCTTATTTCCTCGTTATTATGAGCAATTAGAATTTTTATCTTTTTCATTCTATTCTCCTCTAATTCATACATAAATTCTACTGGATTTTGGTATAGTGCATTTCCTTTTTTCACATCTACACCATGTTCCGTTTTTATTATATCTCCATTCGCTATTAGCAAAGTATATTTATCTTCCATGTCCTTTTCTTGTCTAAAGTCTGTTTCTCCTATATTTCCAAAATTTCTAAATACATTTTTAGTTTTCTCAAATTCTGCATCTGTTATTGCAAATTCGTCTTTATTTTTCTCTGCTGTTTCTCGAAGTGGCATAAATTTAAAGAATTTCCATTTGCTAATATTATAATTGTTTAGGAATTCTCCTAGCTGCTCCATCTCATTTATGTTTTTCTTGCTAACTACTGTATTTATATTGACTTTTAAACTTTTTCCTTTAACATAGTCTAATATAGTTTTAACTTCTTCAAAATGATTTTTGCCTCTTCCTAATTCTTCATTAGTATCATCATTTATCGTATCTAATGACAATGTCAAAGAATCTAAATAATCTAAAATCTCTCTCATATTTTCATTTTGTGCTAATACCATTCCATTTGTTATTAGCTTGTTTTTTATACCATTTTCTTGTGATATTTTCAATAGTTCTTTTAAATTTGGATATAGTAGTGCTTCTCCCCCTGTCCAAGTAATGTTGTTTACCCCATCTTTAATCAAATTATTTAATATCTCTTTATTTTCTTCATAAGTAAGATCGTTAATACCTAAAAATCTGTGGCAATATTTACAATTTTGATTACATTTTGTTGTAATATTCCAACAAACTCTCTTTTTTTGCATTTTTAACATCTCTCTTTCTTTGAAATTGATACACAATTATTATATCTTGTAAGAATTTTCCTGTCTATTCTCAAATATTTAATCAGTATTAAATATTTTTTAATACAAAAAAAGAATACCCTTTGTTTTAAGGATATTCTGCCTATTTGCTTATATTCATTTATTACTTATTTTTTAAGTATTTTTTTATAAATTTCTTATCTACTTGTGTTAGCATATCTTTTATATACACTAAATTTATACTCAATTCTGGCAATTCTATTGGCAATTCAACTTCGTATAATTCTCCATTCTCTAATTGTTTCTTGACAGCTTCTTTCATTACATAAGCTATTCCTAGTCCATTCATTACTGCTTCTACTCTTATTTCTGTTGTATCACATTTCATATTAGGTTTAATTTTTACTTTGTGTTCTTTTAGAATCTTGAATAGATTTTTAGTAGAAATTGTATTGTCAAAATTTAATATATATCGTAAATCTTCTAATTCTTTTACATTTTCAATTTTCAATGGCTCTTTTGCAACAAATATATTGTTTACTTTTTTTAATTCTTCAATTACAAACTCATCTGTTTCTGTTGGTATAACATCTGTTATTACAAAACCAAGTTTGTGATTTTTTAACATCTCAAACATTTCACTTGGATTTGCACCACAAGTTAACTCAATATTTAAGTTTGGAAAATCATTTTTGGCTTTTTTGATATATTCCATTAAGTAATAATTAGTCAAGTGAGATTGACACCCTAAATTTATAGTACCATTAGCTAAATCATTTTTTTCTTTTATTACTTTTTCGGCAAAATCAAAGGAAGAAATACTTTTATTAACCATTTCAAATAATTCTTTTCCCTTTTCTGTTAGCTTTACTCCATTTTTTTCTCTATAAAATAGTTTCACATCTAATTGATTTTCTAAATTGCTTATCTGTGTACTAATATTAGCTGGAGTCTGATCTAATTTATTTCCTGCATCTGCATAGCTTTTAGAACTTGCAACTACACAAAATATCTTATACAAATTATAATTTACATTAGACATAGTAGCACCTCTCAATCGCTATTATTATATCATATTATGTAAATAAAGTAAAGAGTTTTGCCCTATTTCTAGGCAAAACTCCATGTATTATTCGTTATTTTGTTTTGAATATAATAAATTTGCTTTTCTAATATCAAACTTTGTTCCGATTTTTAGGTTAAGTGTTTTTACAAATTCTATTAGCTGCTCTATATTTTGTTCTGCATTTTCTACTTTCTTTGCTTCTAGCTCTATAAATATTCCTAAATCTTTAACATCTTGAATATATGCTATAAACTCATCATTTTCGTACATATAGTTTTTATCAATCATATTTAAAAATCTTGTATAACCTAATATATTCAAATGTTTTTCTGCTTCTTCTATGCTCATAACTTTTAATACAGACTTTTCTGTACTTATCTCAAATCCATTGCTGTTATGATTTCTTCTTTTACAAACTATCTTTTTGTCATCTTCATTAACATATCTAATAATTAGTGTGTCTGTAATTCTTCCATTTTTAGGTGCAAATTCATTAGTTTTATCATTTTTCATATATATATCATCTAATGTAAATTCTTCTATGTATTTGAATCCTTTATCTTCTAAAACTTTAACAATAGTTGATATTTCTTCAAAGACTTCACAAGTTATTTCTACATCTTTTATAAACTTTGTTTCTCTTACTGCATCTCCAACATATTCTTTTAATTTTTGTTCTAGTAACTCAAAATCACATGAAATGCTAATAAAAAATGGGATTTTTATATGTACTACATTTTTGTATATTTTCTTTGCTTTTGAATATATCACATTTTTATTATCATTTATAAAATTGCTTTCTGCTTGTAAGAGATCTCTATACTTGTCCCCTCTACTATTAAAATCTAATAATTTTATTGCTGTTTCTGGAACTGGTAGCATTTCAGAGAATCTTATAATAGATACATTTTTTCCTTTTCTATCTTCTACTCTTATAAAACTAGGATTATCTTTGTACTTATCATAACCTACTTTGTATGAATATAAAGGTGCAAAATATAAATAATTTTCTACCCTTAATACAATTCCTACATAAGGTCTTTTTTGCTCTTTATTCCAACTAACATGACTATCAAATTTGCTCAAATAGTCTATGTAATCTTCATTTACTGTATAAAATTTTAGTGTTTCATTTTCTCCCATTTTTGCTCCTTTACAAACAAAACAGGATATATTACTATACCCTGTTTGTATTTTAAATCTCCCTACTTGAGGCAAGGGTTTTCCTAATGTATAACTCCCTACTTAAGGCAAGGGTTTTCCTAATGTAAATCTCCCCACTTTCGGCAGGGGTTTTTCCGATTAGTAATCATACGATTACTCTTTTAGTATATTCATTATACACTATTTTTATAACATTGTCAAACAAATTTTTACACTAATTTCTTTTTTCCTTTATTTTATTCAAATTAGGAAATGTAGCAACAACAATATCTTTTAAGATTTCTAATTCTTCTTCATCACACTTATCAATGATATTTTTCAATATTTCTTTATTGGTGTATTCTTTATTATTACTCATTCTTTCTCCATATAATAAATAATCAGAAGATTCTTTTAATTTTGAACATATTTGATGCAATGTATGTATGCTACAACTCTTGTCGCCTTTTTCTAAACTCAAAAGATAATTTTCAGTTCTATCTATCATTTCAGATGCTTTTTCTCTTGTTAATCCTATACTTTCCCTCGCATTTTTTGTTCTTTCTCCAAAGCCCTTCCAGTCTGTATATTCCTTTTTATCTGTTCTGCTCATTATTTCGCCCCCATACCAACAATAATTTTTATAATTTCTGTTAGTATTATCTCATTTTAGGCAAAATAATATTAGAAACCAATAATAATTTATATTATTATTATTAGTCATTTTATAAGCAAATAAAAATACGATTTTAAATCGCTTTGAGTTTACATTTTTTGTTTTATCAATTTCATATACTTATCATTTAATTTTTGTAAATATTCAAGGTTAGCATTAGTAATTTGAGTATTTTTTACTACCCCATCTTCTTGCATTTCGTCAAAGTATCTATTGTTTAAGTATAATAGTTGTTCAACTATTTCTTGCTCATCAATATTACAAGCTCTCAATGTTGCATATACATAAACATTATTTGAAAAATGATTTAATTCTTCCTCTTGAGCATTAGGAAAAGATTTCCTCACTTCTTCCTTTATTTTTATTGTCATTTCTAATCTAAATGGCTTGTTCAATAATTCGCTATAATCTTTCACAATTTTCTTCTTTTCATTTTCTAAATATTGTTTTGCTTCTAAATATTTTGCAATTACTTTATCTGTTACTACTGATTGTTCATATAGTTTATCATATTCAGTTGCATTATCAACAAGTCTATTTAGTTCATTTTCTGCATTAGTAATATCTTGATCTAGCTTTACAATGTCATACTTCATAAATTTCCTCCTTTCATTTTCAAGGTTGTGCCTTTCAAATTGTAGCATAAAAAAATGATAAAATCAACATACTTACAATAAAAGGAAGGAATTTTTTTATGAGCAATAATAGAAATCCATATAATGGGCTAAAAGGCAGATTAAATGTTACTGGCGAAAATATAAATCGTATTAGAGTACAGCAAAATTTATCTGCACAAGCATTATCTGATAAACTAATTATGATTGGTTTAGATATTCATAGGCAAGCTATTTACGATATTGAATCTGGAAAAAGAACTGTAGCTGATTATGAACTTTGTGCAATAGCAGAAATGTTAGATACAACTTCTGATGCACTACTAAAAGATTTTTCTAAATATGTAAAAAAAGAAAAAAATTAAAAGAGATTACTAAAATTTGAAATAGTAATCTCTTTATTTATACAAATTGTAACTTATTTATAAAGTCTTTTTACTTGATATTCATAATGACTATCTGATTCTAAATTTGTTTTATGCAAATTTTATAGAATCAATAATAAATTTACTAATTTCTTTCCATTCATCTTCTAGTTCTTTGGTGCAATTAAAATTAACTAATCTTAATTTACCATCAACTGAAAATGCTATTATATGATTATATATTTCTGTATCTGAAGCCTGTGTTGTAAATTCTATTTCTCCAATTTTATGATTATTTATTTCCCAAAAGTTTACTTTTACATCTTTTGAATAATTTTTATATGTAGATTCCATTGTTTTTATATATTCTTCTATTTGAGTATTTTTCATTGCTACATCATTCATAACTAATGCTACATTTATTGTTCCTCTTTCATTTGTATAAACTAATGATGGTGGATTTCCATTTGGATATTTTACATTTAACATTTCATCACTCATTATTTTAAATTCGGTTGGTATCTTTAGTGAAAAGCCTCCAAAATCTTCATATTGTGTTTTAATTATATTTCCTTTATTACTTGTAATCTCCAATGTATTTTCTATTTCACTAATATACGGATCTTTATTAACAGATATATTTGTTATTGTAATAATACCACTAATTAAGGCAGCTACTATACTTATAACTAATACTATTTTTAAAGATTTTGTTTTATCTTTATATTCTGGTATTTTACTTTCCTTATTGTATATTTGATACATCTCTTTTATATCTTTATCATTTTTTACATCTATAAGAATTATTGGAATTGCAATTATCATAATTAAAATTGAATTGATTATAGTTATATTATTGAGAATTAAATTTTTGCTTGTTGCAAAAACATTTCCTACAACCATTATCATTGTAAGCAATATAATAATTATTTCATAAACATAGTAGTTCTTAAATGCTTTGTTTTCTTTTTTCATCATTTTTTTAAATTCACTTTTTTTCATATTTTCCTCCAATTTACTATTTTTAATATACTACGAACTTGCAATTTTTAATTATTTCAACACTTCATTTAATTCTTCTAGTGATAATCCTCTAATTAATATATTATTATCTTTTTCATCAATAACAAATTTCATAAGTCTATTTATTGCTTCATAATAATCTATATCTCCTAAAACTCCATTATTTGTTGTACTTACAAGCATTAGTTTCCATTCATCAACCTCTGTATTATTTACTTTATACAATAATCTCGGATTTTTAGGAAAGGAAGTTAAAGTGCCTTCTGTTAGTGCAAATGCACCAAATGGCTTACTATCTTTACCATTATAAAAATTTGGCTTTCCTATATAAGCATTTTCCCAATTATTATTTTCTTTTTTCTTAAATTTATCAAATAATCCCATAATTACATCTCCAATCTTTTTATAAATTACTATTCATGTTACGATTATATAATAAAAGACAGATAATTTCAACTTATTATCTTCTTCACGAATTGTAATTTGTAATTATAATCCAAATAAATCTGGGTTTACTAATGGTACAATCAATTCACAAATATCGTTATTCGAATCATACCCCCAATAACTTTGATAAAAGCCATCACCCAATCCACTAGCAACCATAACTAGCTTATTTTTTGTATTAGGATTTTCCCATTCTATGAAATCTCCACCTTTTCTTTGATATTGTGGAAATTTTTCATAACTTTCTTTAAATAGTTTAGCAAAATAATCATCATAGTGGTTTCCGTCTGGATTATCTTCATACCACTCATTTATAAAATCTTTATACTCTTTTGCAACTTGTTCATCACAAATAGAAATCATACCTGCATCAACTGGAAAGCCACTTAATACTCCGTCTGTTCCAATAAATGCTGCACTTTCTTCGGTAGGATTAGCCAACTTATATAATATTGCTACTGTTTTCTTTATTTTCAATCTAACAGTACACATACGAACTCCTACCTCGTTACTTCTACAAATAGAAATTTCAACTGGATATTCTCCAACTGGCACTTGAATATTAAGAACTGGACTGTATTTATTTGATGGTAAATATGCAAGAGGATCAGCAACAACTATTTTACCTGTTGGACAATCAACTTTTCCAATGGTTAAATAAAATCTTGTATCACTTTTTACAAATTGTCCTCTTATAACATCAACATCTTTTTCGGTACTTGAAATATATTTTAAATTAGCCTCAAATCCCTTTCTAATGTCTATTTGTGTATTTTGCTCTTTGTCTACATTTACATTTTTCTTCTTTTTATTAAATAATCCCATAATCAATCTCCTTCACAACTTACTATTAGTCTTTCAACTTAACTATATAAAATATTGCTAAATTTCTTATTAAGATTACTTATATCTTTTGAACTCTGATTCATAATATAATCTGTTACTTTTATTTTTAAGTTTTCTCTTTCTTCTTTTGTATAATCTTTATCTTCAACATATATTCCTGCCTCATTAAATAATTGTTTTTCACTTTTTGAATATTTCATTATTACATCCTCTTTTCCATATTTTAATTCATCTAAATTATTCCCTTATTGCTACCATAAGTTCATTGTCTTGTACTGTTCTATTTGCATTTTGATATGTAAATTTTGCACCTGTGAAATAAACTTTATAATCTATACCTTCTAGTCTTGTTTTACATAGTGCTAAAAATTTGTCAACTTCCTCTTCTGATAAATTATGCTTAACTCTTAATTCATAGAAAGTAAAGATAATTTCATTTTCATTTTTTATCATCTTTTCATTTATAAGATTCTCTACAAATTGCGTTGTCATTGTTTCCACTCCATTCTGTATTGCATTATATCATTTATTTTTCATTTTGTCTTTAAAAAACAAAAAAATCGCAGAAGAAATACTTATTTTTTATAAGTAGCTCTTCTGCTTATTTTTATTAGTACATTGGCGTTCCATACCCTAAAATATCTAAACTGTTTATATCATAATCTCTTCTGCAACAACTATCGCTCGAATTTCCCTCTATTGTATAAACTCTTCCATTTTCTGTTTTTTCTACTATACCTACATGATCTGCTTGTCCATTCCTTACTCCTGTTTCTTTATCTGCCCAGTCAAAGAAAATAATGTCCCCTGGTTTTGGAGAGAATCCTTTTTCTTTCCAAAGTCCACAAGTTCTAAACCAGTCTACACCTTCACTCTGACACCCAGCAAATTTGGGAATAATTCCTGCTTCAATGTAGCCACATTCATTAGCACACCACGAAACAAAGCAAGCACACCATTCCACACGAGAATCATATCCATACCAACTCCAATATGGTTGTCCTCCAACATTTCCTATTTGTGAAGCTGCAACTAGCACAATATCGTTACTTCCAACAGATGAGCCATATATTACTGATGACCACATATTAGCATATTTATTATCTGTTAACTCTAGTAGTTGTTCTCTTTGTGCTTGAGTAAAGTTGTATTTGTCTGCCATTTCATTTGCTGTTTTTCCTGTTATTGTAATATGCAACTTAACTTTTGTTACTGTTACTCTGTCAGTAGATGCAAAACCTATTCTTATTTCTTCATGACTTTCTTCATCTTTTGTAAATGATATTTCATTCATTTCCCAAAAAATCTCTTTTAGAAGATTAACCTTTTCATCATTTAAGGTTATTACATCTGCTTCATTATTACCATTGCTTAATTTAACTGTGTATATTGCTAGTACATCTTTCCATTCTGCTCTATGCGAATTTATATCATACTCATCATAAGGATTATCTTTCTGTATTTGTGTTATCTTATTCATAAATTCTGTATTTAAGTCTGCTATTACTTGATTCATTGTTACTACTTGTTGTTGTCCATTTACAGTTATTGTACTACCTGTATCTTCACTTGAAAAGAAAATGCCAAAAATCGAACTAACTAGCATTGCTATTAAGCAAACTACAATTATAATTAGGACAACGATCCACCCACCTGCTACTAAAAATGCAATTAGTGCTTTTGTTGCAACTATGATAGCCTTTATTGCTGCTATCGTTGCTTTTATTCCTACTTTTATTGCCTTTACTGTTGCTTTAGCTGTTGCCTTTGCCATTTGTATTGCTCTTTTAGTTGCTTTGGCTGTTGTTTTTGCTACCTGCTTTGTTGTTTTAACTGTTCTTTCTGCTGTTTTTATTTCTTTTTTTATAGTCTTTGTTGCATTTTTCATTTGTTTTACTACTTTTTTGGCATGATTTTTCTTTTTTATCGTTTTCATTTTTTGATTTACATTTTGAATATTTTGTACTGTCTTGTCAAAATTCTTTTTTCCATATTTATTAAATCTATAAATATTATTAGGTAGATTACTTGCTGTTTTTGATATTTTATTTATTGCATACTCTGTTCCACTATCACTTGTTTCTTCTTGGTATGTTTCTTTTGTTTTGTCCTTTGCTTGTACTAATCTGTCTTTCATTTTCTCTGTGCCAACTACTGCTTTGTTAATTGTTTTTACTGTTCCTTTTTTGCTTTCTTTAACTTTAATATCTGCCAAACAAATACCTCCTAATTGTTTATTTTTCTTGCAATAACTACTAATCTTCCGTTCTTATTGCTATATTCACAAGTAGAAAGTGTAATAAATTTATCTTGATATTGAGGGTTTATATTTGTTTCATAAAATGATAATTCTTTACACCTATTTATAAATATATTGAACTCATCTTCGCTACTAAAATTTACAAAATTGTAATATTTAAAAGTATTTTTGCTATATACTACTGTTTTAAATACTGCAAAAATTTCATATTTTTGTTTTTCTTCTAATGTTGTAAACTCTATAACCTTATGATTTTCGTAAAATTCTTTTGATTTATAATCTTCTAATGCTCCAAATACCTTTTTATGATTCATGTGATGTCCATAAATTACAAGGTTATCGCTTGTATTTATACTACATTCTTCTGACATATAAGGTGTTCCATAAGATGAATACTTTTTATAAAAATCTCTATGCAAATAATAGTTAGGATCACTTTTTGTCTGCATTATTGGGTAATTTATTGTTGTATCGTTTATTCTTAACCAACCTACAATATCACTATTGATAGCATATAAGTTATCTATATTTATTACTGTTTCTTCTTGTTCTTTTTCTTCTGGATTTGTTTGTTCTACTATTTCAATTAGTTCTTCAAAATTGTTTTCTTGTTCTTTATTTTGTTTCAATTCTTTATAAATACAATAACTGCTAATAAGAATTGAACTTATTAGCAGCATAATGCAAAATACATACAATACTTTTTTCACTATGCAACACCTTCTCCGAGGTTTTGTTGTCATTAGTTTGTATAACTCTGTATTTCGTGGGAATCTGTTTACAAATGGAATTAGTGAACTTCCTATTTTTATTAGCCCTTCTCCTGCATTTACATTTGTAATATAGCTCATTTGTAAGTCTGATATATTTAATAGTTTTGCAAGTTCTACTCTGTCGGTGCTTGCTTGATTTAACATGATAATAAGCTCACTATTTGCTAGCATTGTTCTTGCTGTATGGCTTTGCAACATATCTTCCACATTTTGCGTAATTCCGTGTGCAATATGCTCCGATATTTTCTCACTCTCTTCCATAGTGTGAATAGGAAATTTGCTGAATACTCGTATTGGAATAACAAGTAAATTTCATCAATAAAAATAAAGGTATTTCTACCTTTTGACCTATTCATTGTTATTCTATTCAAAATCGAATCTAGCACTACTAACATTCCAATAGGTAGTAGTTGCTTTCCCAAATCTAAAATGTCATAACACACTAAACGATTATGTGTATCAACATTTGTAGATTTTGCAAATGTGTTCAAACTACCATTTACAAATAATTCAATAGCAAGTGCTATTTCTTTTGCTTCTGGCTCTTGTTGTCTTAACAATTCCTCATAAAAGTCTTGTAGTGTAGGTGGTGTACCTTGATAATTACCTTGCTGATAATACCTATACACACTTGCTGTGCATCTGTCTATTATAGATTTCTGTTTTGCACCTAAATTATTACTTCCTACTAGCTGTTCGCATAGTGAAAGTATGAACTCTGATTTTAATATGATAGGATTTGCTCCATCTCCATAGTCTTTATTCATGTCCATAGCATTGATATGGTTTCCACTTGTTGCTGATATTTTTATTACTTCTCCACCTAGCGATTTTACAAGTGAACTTGCTTCCCTTTCTGGATCTACAATTATCACATCTGCATTAGGATCTTTTAACATTATAGAAACAATTTCTTCTTTTGCTATGAAACTCTTTCCACTACCACTAACACCTAGAATAAAGCTATTTCCGTTCAATAATTGCTTTCTATCTGCAATAATCATATTTTTGCTAATGACATTTTGCCCATAGTATATTCCGTTTTCGTGTCTTATTTCTTGTACTCTAAATGGCATAAATACTGCAAGAGATTCTGTTGTAAGTGTTCTTAAAGTGTCAATTTTTCTTACTCCAAACGGCATAGCTGTATTTAAGCCATCAAGTTGCTGAAATTTTAGCACACCGAACTGACATAAATGTTTTCTTGCTATTGTTAGCAATGCTTCTGTATCATTGTCTAATTCTTCTTTGCTTTCTGCTGTATGCACCATTGTAAGAACTGATATAAACATTCTTTGATCACGAGTTATTAAGTCATCTAAAAACTCTTTGCTTTGTTCTCTTTGTTGCTCCATGTCATAAGGAATAATTGCTGAAAAGTTATTATTTGCATTTTGTCGTCTTTGCCAATTCGTGATATTAGTTTCTATTCCTAATCTTCTATTCTCTGCTTCTCTAACTGCCTCATCCATAGGTATTGGTATAACATCTATACTCATCATCATATTTTTATTTATATCTGTTAATTCTGCTACCATGCTGTCCTTAATATAGCTTGCATACTCTTTCAAGAATATAACTCTACCATATCTGTTTCCAATTTTGAAATAATCACTTTCAAATTCCATAGAATCTGGACAAATAAAATCCTTAAAGCTATGTCCTTTTCTCATATTAGTTATCATATCAAAATTAAATGAAGTTTCTTCTCCCACCCTATAAAAGTCATGAAATATTCTTAATCTTTCTACTGCATCTAATTCAATACATATAGAGCCTAATTCTTTGAAATGATTTATCAAGTCTGTTCCAACTCTTGCAAAATAATTCTTTGCTTCCTCTATACTTTTTTTATCAACTGATATTGTTATAAATTTCTCTTGTACTATACCATTTGAAGCTGTTGCTTTATCTAGTAACATTTTATTATATTCTTTTCTAAATTTATCTAAATCATCATTTTCCATAGGTAATAGCATAGTTTCTTCAAAGTCAATTTTATTTAATCTTCTATTGATTATAGTTATTTTAGTAGTAGCACCTGTATCAAATGAATTTAATAACTCCGAATATTCTAAAAACATTGCTTCTTTATCATCTCTACTTGCTACTGCATAATTTATATCACTAAATTTATAACATTTTGAATACTTATTTTTCCCAATAAAAAAGATGCCGTCTTCCCATATTGCCTTAATAGGAATGGCATCTTGCACACTTCGTGGTATGACAAACTTCTCTTTGTCTTGTTTAAATAATTTATTTAATGTTTTCAATACTTTGCGAATCCTCCTTATTTTTATTTTTTCTCTCTTTTTTTACTTTTCTATTTTCTATGTTTTTCAAATCCTCGTAGTATAAGTTTATTGGCTTGAAAGTTAATCTTTTAGGTGTAAGTATCATTGATTTAATCCAAGCTGCAACAAACTTTTCTGCTGTCATTCCATTATATTTAATAAACCCTAGTGCTGCGAATGGTGCTGCACCTAATATACAAACCCATGATAAAGTTTCAATTCCACAATAAGGTTTTAATATAAAATATAGGATAACAGCTACTACACAAGCACATATAGAAAAAATGAACTGCCTTAATGACAGTCCAAAAAATATGCTTTCCGTATATTCTCTTATTTCTCTATTGATTTTTACTTCCAATTATCGTGCCTCTCTTCCTTTTTTATTCTTATTAAAGTTCTCCATTACTTTTTTATAAATTTGTTCTGAAGTCATATTTGCATCTACATTCCCATCAAAAATATGTTGCCCATTTTTAGTTATCTCACACCAAGTACCCTCTTTATGAATTGAATAACCATTTATTACTTTATGGCTATTTTCATTTACTTTTTCTTTTTGTTTGTCTTGTAATTGTTCTATTGTATATACTTCTGTATTTCTAGCTGAAAATTCCTCAAAATCTATAAAATTATTGTAGTATTTATTGCCAAATTTTAATTCCTTATCTGTAATAATAGAGCCTATTCTATTTACTAAAACACTTTTCTCAATAGTTGCAATTTCTCCACCCTCATCACTATGTCTTAAATCATAACAATATAAGCCTTTGCTTTCTATTTCCTGTTTTTCTGCATTATCTTTGTAATTTGTAACTAAATATTTCATTTTCCTACCTTTCCATACTCTTTTCTGGTACAAGTTTCATTTTCCTTTTAAAACTCTCTTTATATTCTTCTTGTATCTTTTGATAAATTTGCTCTAAATAAATCCCCATTTTTGTGCTACATCTCTTATTTTCATCTGTTATTTTATAAAAGCAATCTCTTGTTTTGAAATTATAACTTTTTAACCTATTGTTTATAAATCCTTGTGTTGCTAATGGTATTTTTATTCCATATAGTTTTGCTAAATATAGAATATTATTTTGTATTGTTCTACCACTGCATTTATCATCTTTATAAAACTCAAAGTCCTCAACTGAAATCATTTCTCCAATAAAGATTTTATATTTCATTTCTTTTAACGCTTTTTTGAATCTGTCATTTACAGCTTTTATTTTCTCTTGTTCTTTCTGTTCCTGTTCTTGCCTTTTTTGTTCTTGTTCCCTATCTCTATTTTCTTCAAATGTTCTTCTACTTTCTCTTGCTTGTTCATAAATCTCTGGAAAGTACCTATTGATATATTCTAATTCACATTTATTGAAATACCTATTTTCATTTATTTTCTTTTTCCAGAATGCTTTTAGATCTAATTTCTTATATGCTTCTGTTATATCTTCTCTATATTTTTCTACTACTGATGGCTCTGATAAATATGAATCTATACTTCCTATAAACATATTTAATCTTATTGGAGCAATTCCTAATTTCCAATATTCATTATTTTTGTCTTTAATTAAAAACTCTTGCACATCATAATATCTTTCTTCTTTTAAAGTAGCTATCTCAACATCATTATATGTTGATAATACTACTTTCTTATTTTTACAAGTTAATTCATTGTTCTCAATATGCCATACTTTTGCAATTTTTATCTGTTCTTGCATTCTATTGTTCCTCCTATAAACCTAACATTTCTCTTACTAATCTATCTGATATTTTAACTGTACCTACTAACACCAACATATTGAATATCAATTCTCCGTATATATTTCCATACCATTGTTACTGCTGCTGCATTTGTATCTACTACTGGTGGGCTTGTTGCAAACAGTGAGAAAATAACACATGATAGCATTATAATTACACCCTCTAGGCATACTGCACTATAACCTTTTATAAAGCTCTTTCCTATATTTTGTGTTGGCTCTCCACCAAAACTTGCAAATGCTATTGGAGATATTGCTGTATATAGATAGATTTTGAAAAATCTTCCGATAAACTGTAAGAATCATTACAAATGACAATACTGTTATAAATAGTCCTCCGTATCAATGTTACTGCCCACAATGGTATGCTTTCAAAGAAATTACAGGCTTCTACTGCTGATATAATTTCATTTGGCAGAACTGTATTTGTTGCTCCACCTAATCCTGCTGCACTCATTACTGTACTTGCTAAACCTTGCACAATCTTAAAAATTGCCATCATTAGCTCTAAACCATAAGTTACTAAAACTTTTGCAACTGCAAATCGTATAAAAAGTTTGAGGGCATGCTCTGGCTTTTTTACTTCTGCAAAACTTCCGACAAGTTTTCATTACTCCTACAACAAAAAACAATACAAGTAATGCTAATGCAATGGCTTGTACTGCTCCATGTATATTTGTTATTACATTCCAGATAGTTCCACCTTTAAAATCAACTGGCGATTGTGATACAAGTGTCCATATTTCACTTAATTTTGAGTTCCATGTTTCTATTGCATTTTGTAGGTTTCCTACTACCCAATTCAATATCTACCACCTCCTAACTTTGTTTTGAATACTTGATATACTCTTTTTGTTTTTTATTTCTCATTTTTGC
Source organism: uncultured Clostridia bacterium (assembly GCA_948857205.1). Taxonomy (GTDB): domain Bacteria; phylum Bacillota; class Clostridia; order TANB77; family CAG-508; genus CAG-269. The sequence goes on along the minus strand of CAQPRV010000039.1, from coordinate 2,174 downwards.
TGTTTCTTCATCTCTTAATTCTGGATTTTTCTCTTGTAATTTTCTTCGACATCTCGTAATGCTTTCAAAACTTATTCCTTTATTCTTTGCATTAAACATTACTGTTGCAAATTGTTTTCCTACTTCATAAGGATATAATTTGCTTATTACTTGTAATATTAAGTAACAGTCATCTTCTCTTGCAAGTTTATCTTTTCGTAGTATTTCTTCTACTACTGTTTCTAATTTTTTTAATTCTGCTATTTCTCATCATCTCCATATTCCATTAAATCAATATCGCATTTTACTTCATTTCCCCACGAATCCCAACCATTTACTTTTTGTCTTGCAAATAGTTCTACTCTTGGTATATCTCCTAACAATTCCACAATTCTTTTTCTTGTTTCATCTGGCTTTTTACTATGTTCTTCAACTGGAGATATAATTACTTGATGCACTTTTGCAGATATTCTTTTAGGCTTGCCTTTTGTTGCTAATATACATATCTCTGCATTAGCTCTAGTCCAAAAACCTAATCCCCAAAACAATGATGGTGTTTTCTTATTTTGCTTAATCCATACAAAAGCAACCGTTTTATATTTAAAACCCCAATTCTCCAAAACTTTTAGTCCTTCTACTAATGTTGGAAAAGTCATCCACATAAAAAGGACACAGTCTTTGTCAGCTATTTTCTCTACTGGTAATTTGCATATATCTTCTATGCTCATTGTAGAATAATGATTTTCTGCTGAACGACCTTTGCCTTTATCTGAATATACTTTGTATTGCCATGGTGGATCTGCATATATGATTTTATATTTTTTATTTTCTTCTATAAAATTACCTCCTTAAAGTTTTTTAGGAGTAGATTATTTTTTCTTAATAACCTACTCCTTTTACTTTTTAACCACCTGTTATAATATTTAGGATTTCCTTTGCGAAAGTAATAACTACTCCTCCGTGCCAATGTCATGAAACCATTAGCTCGCTGTGATGGATCGTGTGATTTTAATGACATACCAACTTGTACTACTCCGAATCCTAAAATAATCATTCCAACTGCTCTTATAAGTCCAAAAATAAAGTCTGACAAATTATTTATTACTGTTAATGGCTCATCTGCTGCAAATACATGAGATGCTTGTGCTACAAATAATGCAACAATATACAAAATAATTATGCAAGACCTTTTTAATATTTTTAATAAAGTTTTTTTCTTTTTCAATTTATGATACCTCCCTAATAAATTCTTCTAATTCTTCTTCTGATAGGAGTTCATAATTTTCTAGTAATTGTTCTTTTTCAAATGTATCTATCTCATTTTCTTCAATATCTTCATCTAGCACAATAATAGAAGCTGTTGCTTTATCTGTTTTTCCATGAATATAAGGCTCTCCTTTGCCATCAGTAGTCAAAGCTACATTAGGGTGTTTTAATATATCATATTTTAGGTCTTTAACTGGTCTTTCTCCACGAATAAAAAGAAGTGCATATTTATTATCAAGTAAACGCACTTCATCTGGAGTCATAAGTTCTCTTCCTGCAAGTTGATAATTTGTCGAATAATTGCCGCTTCTACCAGAGCTTTTTCCATGTGTGTCTAAATCTATTGTTTCTTTTCCGTAGGAGTTCTGAAACATATTTATGGGTACTTTGCTCGTTTCCACCTAAATACAAAAAAGTATCGCAATTTCCGTACAATACTTTCCCATTGTTTTTCAAATAGTGCTTTAAGCTGTGCTAAATTTTGGAGAATGATAGATACTGATACTGACCTTGATCTCATGACACTTAAAATTTTGTCAAAATCATCTGGCAGACTTACATTTGCGAACTCATCCATTACAAAATGGACATGGATTGGCAAACTTCCACCATACTTATGGTCAGCAATATAGAATAATTGTTGAAATAATTGTGTGTATAATATACTTACTAGAAAATTAAAACTCGTGTCATTGTCTGGAATTAGAGCAAACAATGCCACCTTTTTTTCACCTAAACTAGGCAAATCTAACTCGTCAATTTTTACTATGTTTGCAAGACTCTCTAAATTTATAAAAGTCAATACCAAAATTACCAAAAAAGGGAAAATAATTTTTACCAATTTAGACACCATAGATTAACCACTAGTATTGTTAATATTTTCCATTTTAGACATCATATCTTTAATTCGATAAGATTCTCCTGCAATA